>JAQBNX010000097.1 GCA_028288385.1 Spirosoma sp. | reverse complement strand
TAGGCATACGGGGCGTTATAATTTTTAGCAGTAGTGTTGAGCAGCTATCAACTCGGTACGTTACAGCTTCGTTTTTATTAGTCGGCTAAACGTAAGCGACATATCCAGCATAATCATTTTGGCGCGGGCGTTACGTTCCAGGTGGTATGCCGATTCATTAAGATCGGCAACAATATGCTCGATGTGATTGCTCGTTAGAACTTTAGAGAAATTCTTTACAAATGCCAGTTCATCGTCGGGCAGGCGCAGCAGCGCACCGGCTCCCTGCTGCCACAGGAACAGGTCGCGATAGAGCCGAATGCTGTAGTCGAGCAGCCCTTTCTGCTTTTCTTTACTGAAACCATCAAACTGGTCGGCCTGTTTAACAAGCCCGAGCAAATCCTGCCGGTAGCAACTCCGCATCCACTCAGCAAACCACGTATGCTGATCCGATGCCGTGGCACCGCCGTCTTCCTGCAGACCAAGTTTCAGCGCTGCCGACAGGTCGCCGTCGGAGAGGTAGGCAATGCGACGGGCGGTGGTTTCGTCGAGGTTCAGGTGCTGCCGGAGGTACGTAGCAATCTCCTCATCGGTAAATGCCCGCACCGCCACCCGCTGCGTTCGCGATAGAATGGTGATGAGTAATTTGTCGGGCTGGTTGGTCACTAAAAGAAACAGCGTTTGAGCGGGAGGCTCCTCCAGCACTTTCAGCAGGGCATTGGCCGAGGCTACGTTCATCAACTCGGGCAGCCAGATGAGCATAATCTTGTATGCACCTTCGTAGGCCTTCAGCGACAACTTTTGCAAAATATTCCGGGCTTCTTCGGCCGATATATTGCCCTGCTTATTGTCGCCACCAACCAGTTCGAGCCAGTCGGTCAGGGTGCGGTATGGCTGCTCAATCAGAAATTTACGCCAGTCGGCGAGGTAGGCTTCCGATGTTTTACCTTTAGCCAGGTTGGCAACCGGGAATACCATGTGCAGGTCGGGGTGAACGAGTTTCTGAATTTTCACGCAGGATGCACACCGCCCGCAGGAATCGTTTTCCGGATCGCCGGACCGCATGTCGCCAAACAACGAATTACTGGATTGCTGCCTGTCTTCGCAGTTGACGTACTGCGCCAGAGCCAGGGCTAGCGCCAGATTGGCACTACCCTGCTGTCCGTCGAACAACAGCGCGTGGGCCAGGTGATTGGTTCGTACGGCCCGCAGCAGCATCTGCTTCGTATCATCGTGGCCAATTATTTCGGAGAATTGCATGATAGACTCAGGAGTGGTGGGGCATATGTTACTAACAGTACTGGCATAACCGCGAAAGCAACAGGCAGGTCAGGCACTTACGCGTTAAGACTAAGTTGGTATACCGCTCTTAAAATTCCCTCTTCCATAGTGTCTAATACTTTACCCCGGCGGCTGTAGGCCACACGGGCAACCTGCAAGGCCTTTTCAATTCGATACGTAGTGAAGCCATCAGAAGCTCCACCCCACGAGAACGAGGGGATGTGTTTGGGCGGCAGTCCCCCACCAAATACGTTAACATTAACACCCACGACCGTACCCGTATTGAACAGCGTACCAATGCCTGCTTTGGTATAGTCGCCCATCATCAATCCGCAGAATTGACGACCCGTATCTTCCAGACCACCCGTTACGTAGCTATGCAGTTTCACGTTTGAATAGTCGTTCTTAAGGTTCGAGGTGTTGGTGGCGGCTCCCAGATTGCACCATTCGCCAACGACCGAATCGCCCAAGTAACCTTCGTGTCCCTTAGCACTGTTGGCAAACATAATCGAGTTGGCAATCTCGCCACCCGCTTTGCAATACGGTCCAATGCTGGTGTTGCTGCGCATCTTGGCGTTATAATGCACCATGGCTCCTTCGCCCAGGGCAAAAGGACCAACCAATACGCTGCCCTCACTCACTATGGCATTCCGACCAATGTAAATCGGCCCATCTTCGGCATTCAAAATAGAAGCCCGGATGCGCGCCCCTTCTTCAATAAACACATTTTCGGGCGCGTAGCAGCGGGTAAATGGGTCGGTAATGGGCTGCGACTGGCGACCAGCCGTTAGCAGCACGTAGTCAGCGCGCATCTGGTTGCCATGGGCCGCAATCAGGCTCCAAAGGTGGCGCATGGTCGGGACAGGCGCGTCGAACGTTGTCGTGTGCTGGGGAAGATCCAGTAGCTGGCTGGCCTGCACCTCGGCCCGGTTGGTGCGCAGAGCAAGCAGCAAACCACTCGGCGAAATGAGGCTTTCGCCGAGTCGCAGCGTTTTTAGCCGCTCAACCAATTCGTCGGTGGGGCAGGCAGCCCCGTTGATATAAATAGTATCGTCAGCCGTTCGCAGCGGATATTTGTCCTGCAGATACGGCTCCGTCAGAAACGAAGGATTCGTTCCGAGCCGAATCGTCCACTTCTCGGCGATGGTTAACATACCCACCCGAATACCCGCTACCGGCCGTGTGAACGTAAAGGGCAGCAGCGCCGGGCGAATCGAGGGGTCATCAAACAGTATTATATTGGACATTACGGAAAGAAATTCAGGCGGCAAATATCCAACCTTAATTTCAATATCGGGAATTGGTTATTGCATTCTAAAACGCTGCCCGTGCTTTCGGATAAACTTCGCCCAAACTGACCTTGCCTGGTTTACCTTTGAGCGCAGTAACAGTAATTCTGACAACGCCCAGTGTCCGAAGCCATTATTCAGCGCATTGCCCATCTGCAATCCAGTACGGGTCTATTTCCATCGGTACGGGTAAACCCGGCTATTGGCTACCGGCGTCCCGACACGAACGTATTTTTCACGGCCATTACGGTATTTACGCTTCGACAACTCCGTTCAATAGCTTCTCCTGAGTCGCAGGGGCTAATCGACCGGATTGGGGAACGCGCCGTGGTAGCTTACCCAATTTTCCGGAACAAAGATGGTCTGAATACCTACA
>JAQBNX010000485.1 GCA_028288385.1 Spirosoma sp. | reverse complement strand
GCAATCATGCTGGTCTGGCTAATTCTGCCGACGTTTAACACCGCCTTTGAGAAACAAGTAGCGCTGGACCTGACTAACTCAGCGCTCTGGCTGGGCATTGTTGGATTAGTGCTGGTGACGGGTTTTCTATCGGGTAGTTACCCAGCGTTGTTTCTGTCAGGTTTGCAGCCGGTAGGTATCCTTAAAGGTGTGCTGCGGTTTGGCAGCGGCCCCGCTACGTTCCGGCAGGCGCTGGTGGTCTTTCAATTTTCGTTGTCTATTTTTCTCATCGTCAGTATGCTGGCTGTTGGTCGGCAGATGCAGTACCTGCGCACGAAGAACCTGGGTCTCGACCGGGAAAACGTTATCTACGTACCGCTGGAAGGTGAAATTGCCCAACCGAAAAAAGTTGAAGTATTTAGACGGGAACTCATGCGGTTGCCAGCCGTTGCTTCGGCCACAACAACCATGTCGCTACCCATTGATGTGCAGGGCAGGTCCGGCGATTTAAACTGGCCGGGCAAATACCCTAAACTGCAAACCAGCGTAGCATGCATGTTCGTAGGGGGGGATTTCACCCGGACAATGAATATAAAGCTGATTGGTGGCCGCGATTTTCGCACAGATAGTCCGGCTGATTCAACCAATTATCTGATTAACGAAGCCACCGCTAAGCTAATGGCCAAATCCGCGCCGGGCATGAAAGACCCGGTGGGCAAAGAAGTAACGTTCTGGGCGGGCAAAGGACGCGTGATTGGATTAATGAAAGATTTTCACCTAAATTCACTCCATCAGGCCATTACGCCCTTAGTGCTTTGTTTCGACAGCCGTAACACCAGCTACATGCTCGTCAGAACTCAGGCCGGGCAGACACAGCAGGCCATTGTCGACCTCGAACGGCTGGCTAAACAATTCAATCCAAACTATCCCTTCGAGTACCATTTCGTGGATGAGGCCTATGAGAAACTCTACAAGGCCGAGCAACAGGTCAACACATTAGTCAACTACTTTGGGCTGCTGGCTATCCTGATCTCGTGTCTTGGATTGTTTGGGCTGGCAGCTTTCACGGCTGAACAACGGACCAAAGAAATTGGCGTTCGAAAAGCGCTGGGCGCTAGTGTTGCCAGTATCGTTACGTTGCTCTCCAAAGACTTCCTGCGGCTGGTGGTGATCGCGCTGGTGCTGGCATCTCCGCTGGCGTGGTGGGCTGTCAGCAAGTGGCTCGGTACGTTTGCCTATCAGACCCAACTGACACTGGGAATCTTCGGTATGGCGGGCCTGCTGGCTTTGGTCATTGCGCTGTTGACCGTAAGTTTTCAGAGTATAAAAGCCGCTTTGATGAACCCTGTGAACGCATTACGTTCTGAATAAAAGCTTCATGCAGCAAATTGCTTTTACGATGCGCCTTAAGCCCGGCAACGAGGCCGAGTACCAGCGCCGGCACGACGAAATATGGCCTGAGTTGTCGGCTGCACTAACCGACGCGGGTGTTCGTGATTATTCCATTTTTCTGGATCGCCAAACCGGTACCCTGTTCGCCGTGCAGCGACGTACCGATACCCACACGGCCGACGCCCTGCCCTCACTTCCCATTGTGCAGCGCTGGTGGGCTTACATGGCCGATCTTATGGATACGAATCCTGATAATTCGCCTGTCGTGACTACGCTCGAACCGGTGTTCTACCACGAATAGTATTTGACCCAAGTGCCGTTTTTCACCTTCTGATTTAGAGAATCTGGAATTTGATTCAACCAGCGTCTGTCCGCAAACGAACGGGTACGTCCGATTATGGACAAAATATTACTTTATTGTAGTTGTAAGTACTTAATATTCAATAGATTGGATTTTCGGTACGGGATTTGGGACCAGGTAAATATCGACTGCTCATAACTATGTTCCGCAACTACCTTAAAATCGCTTTCCGAACACTCTGGAAACACCGTACCCACACAACCATCAACGTAGTGGGCCTTTCGGTGGCGTTTGCTACGGGTCTACTTTTGTTTTTGACCTCAGCCTTCGAACTGTCGTACGACCGCTTTCATGCCGACTCTGATCGCGTGTTTCGGCTCTATACGGAACAAACGGAACGCGATGGTACGCCCAACCGGAGTGCGTCCATGCCTTATCCGCTGATAGGCGCTCTGAAAGCCGAATTTCCGGAAGTTGAGGCTGGAACCCGTATCATGTGGAGCAATGGGGGTGTCCGGAGGGGCGATCAGACCTACGGTAAGATGGTACGTAGCTGCGATGCCGATTTTTTAAAGGTATTCTCATTTCCGCTCAAAAAAGGAAATATCAATACTGCGCTGGCCAATCTGAGCAACATCGTCATCAGCGAGAACATGGCGAAAGACATCTTTGGTCTGGAGAATCCGATGGGCAAGTCCCTGCAGATTCGGATGGATAGTGGCTGGCAACCGTTTGTTGTTACGGGGATTATCGGCGATTTCCCTGACAACTCGACGCAGCAATATGACGCGCTGATTCGGATAGAAAACAAAGGCGACTACCCGGAATTTAAAACCAAGTGGGACCACACGAACCACGAGGTATACGTAAAGCTAAAATCCGGTGTTACGCCGGTTATGCTGCAACGGCGGATGCAGGCGTTCATCGATAAATATTACGCAGCAGATATTAAGGAACAAAAAGAACAAGGGCGTCCCAAAAATAGCCTTGGCTACCAAAAAAGCCTGCTGCTGATGCCACTACTAGACGTTCATTTTGATACGGAAACAGGGAGTGGTCAGGGTGTTAGCCGCACTTACATTTATACGTTACTGCTGGTTGGGCTGTTCATTCTGGCCATTGCGTGTATCAACTTCATCAACCTGACCATTGCTCAGTCGGTGGGGCGGGCGCGGGAGGTAGGTGTTCGAAAATCGCTGGGAGCCCGTAAAGCGCAGTTGTTTGGACAGATCTGGGGCGAGACCTTACTGCTCTGTACAGTATCGTTCCTCATTGGGCTTGGACTGGCATGGGGGGCTTTGCCCACCTTTAACCGGCTCTTCAGCAGTCACCTAACGCTGAATAGCTTTGCCAAACCCAACGTACTGATCATAACTGGCCTAAGCTTTCTGCTCGTGACACTATTGGCGGGTGGTTATCCATCGTGGTTTGTGGGCCGATTCAACGCTGTAGAGGTGCTCAAGGGAAAAGTAACCCTGAAGCGGCCCGGTGTATTACGTAACGCCCTGATTATTGCGCAGTTCGCCATTGCCTGTCTGCTCATCGTCTGTACGCTCATCATTGGACAGCAGATCGACTACCTGCGCGAAAAGCCAATGGGCCTGAACGAAGAGCAGGTAATCAGCGTACCCATCGGGCAGGACCTAGACGCTGCCATGGCTCTGCGTCAGTTGCGCGACCGACTCCACAGTCAACCCAGCGTAGTATCCGTATCCGGTACAGGCGTCAACATTGGTGCGGGCCTGGATGGTAGTTCGTCGCGCATGATGTTCGGATTCGCCCACAACAAGCGCGATGTACGGTGCGACTGGCTGCGGGTGGATTATGATTACCTGAAAACGCTGGGTATTAAACTGGTGCAGGGCCGCGACTTCAGCCCGTCGTTTGGCATGGACACCGTCTCGTCGGTACTTATTACGCAAAGCATGGCAAAGCAGTTGGGTGAGTCGAACCCAATTGGTAAATTCATTAAACCCGATAACAAATCGTTTCAGATTGTGGTCGTAGTGACGGATTTTAATCTGTACTCGCTGCACCAGAAAGCCGAGCCCATTACGCTCCAGATGAACAACGGACCAATCAGGTACGTGCTGGTTCGGGTGGCTCCGCAAAACCTGAGCAGTGCCATGACGACGGTGAAATCTGCCTGGGCAGCTATTGCTCCGAAGCAGGAATTTAAGGGGTCGTTCCTAAACGAAAATACGGATCGGTGGTACAAGCGTGAGCAACGGCTTTCCGCTATTTTCTCAACGGCTGCCGGCATCGCTATCCTGCTCTCATGCATGGGCCTGTTTGCCGTAGCCTTACTCACCATCGAGCAGCGCACCAAGGAGATTGGGGTGCGTAAAGTCTTGGGCGCTAGTGTCACCAATATCGTTACGTTGTTATCCAAAGACTTCCTGCAACTGGTGTTAATTGCCATTGTGATTGCTTCGCCGATAGCGTGGTGGGCCATGAGTCGCTGGCTGGCTGACTTCGCCTACCGGATCAACATCCAGTGGTGGGTATTTGCCCTGACGGGCCTACTGGCCACAGGTATCGCCCTGCTGACAGTGAGTTTTCAGAGCGTAAAAGCAGCGCTGATGAATCCGGTGAAAAGTTTACGGACGGAATAATCTAAATCTATAAGACCTGCCAGACGGGGTATGTAGTCCTCTTTAGAACAATCTGCGTCTCATGCTAACCAGCTATCTAAAAATTACTTTTCGCAACCTGTGGAAAGCCAAAGGTTACACGGCCATCAATATCATCGGGCTGGCAATCGGCATGGCCTGCTGTTTGGTTATCTTCCTGTTTGTTTGGGATGAGTTGCACTATGACCGGTTTCATACCAAAGCTGACCGCATCTACCGCATTGTGAACCAACTAAGCCTGGACGGGCGGCAACTGAAAATGGCCCGAACGCCCCCTGCCTACGGCCCTGCCCTCAAACGAACGTTTCCTGCCGTCGAGCAAAGCGTGCGCATCTTCGAGTTTGGCTCGAAAGAACTGGTGCGTTATGCCGACAAAAAATTCACTGAACCAGATATCCTGCTGGCCGATTCCTCCTTCTTCGACATTTTTTCTTTTCCGCTTGTGCAGGGCGATCCGATACGGGCGTTGCAGGGACCAAACTCGCTGGTTCTCACCCAAACAACCGCCCATAAATACTTTGGCAGCCAGAACCCGATGGGTAAACTGCTGACTGTTTCCGAGAACCTAAAGTTCAGGGTTACGGGCGTAATGAAAGACATACCTACACAATCACACCTGAAAGCCACTATGGTTGGTTCATTTGGGGCACTGCGCGGAATTGTGGAACCCAAACGGCTCGAAAGCTGGGGCTGGCAGCAATTTTACACCTACATCGTGCTGGCTAAAAACCAATCGCCAGGCCCGCTACAATCAAGCCTTCCCGCGTTTCTGAAGCGAAATGCACCGACAGAAGCACACGGCAATGATTATCGGCTGCAACCCATGACCGACATTCATCTGCGCTCATCTGATATTGAGTACGATATTGCTCAAAAAGGCAACTGGCAATACGTTTATTCCTTTGCTATTGTCGCGTTCTTCACGTTGTTAATTGCCTGCTTCAATTTTATGAACCTGAGCACTGCCCGCTCGGCACGCCGGGCCAAAGAAGTGGGGGTGCGTAAAGCGATTGGTGCCGGGCCGGCGCAACTAATCGGACAGTTTCTGGGCGAATCGGTGTTGCAAACGGGTCTTGCGCTCCTCCTGGCTTTGTTGCTGACGTTACTGGTGCTGCCTCTGATCAATAATTGGGCGGGTAAATCACTTTCTTTAGGGTTGGTGTTCAACCTGCCCTTTATGGTTGGCCTGTTGGGTATGGGCCTGTTGGTGGGCTTGCTGGCAGGTAGTTATCCGGCTTTTGTGCTATCGGCATTTAGGCCGGTGAAGGTGCTGAAAGGAGACACCAGCGGAACCGGGCAGGATGCGTTTCTGCGTAAAAATTTAGTGGTTGTGCAGTTCGTTGTTTCCACCATCCTGATTATTGGGGCGGGTATTGTGTTTTACCAGATGCGTTACATTCAGCGAAAAAACCTGGGGTTCACTAAAGAACAGTTGGTTTCACTGCCGTTGCTTAACAAGGGCATGGTCCAGGACATCATGGCCATCAAAGCCGAACTGCTTCAGAACCCGGCCATTGTGGGAGCAACGGCCTGTTATGGCGTACCCGGTGGCCGGTTTGCGGGCGAAACAATTCAAATTCCAGGGCGGAAGCGGGGGTTTTCGACCAACATGTTTATCGTCGATCACGATTATATCCCAACAATGGGTATGACGATGGTGGCAGGTCGAAATTTCTCTACCGAATTTGGCACCGATATACAGGAAGGATTCGTCGTAAACGAAACAGCCGTGCGCGAGTTGGGCTGGGGCAAACCCGCTAACGCGATTGGCAAAGCCATTCATTGGGAACAATGGATACCCGCCACCCCCGCCGACTCGATCAAAAAAGGACGCGTGATTGGTGTAGTGAAAGACTTTAATTACAAAACCATTCACCAGAAAATAGAACCACTGGTTATGCAGATCGTCCCGATGGCGTATGGCAATCTGGTGGTTCGGATTCGTCCCGACCAGGCATCGGTCGCCCTCGACGTACTACAGGCGAAGTGGCAGGCATTGGCGGGCGAGTGGCCATTTGACTACCAGTTTCTGGACGTTCAGTTTGCCAATCAGTACCGCACTGAGCAAGTCTTCAGCAGTGTGTTTAGCCTGTTCACTGGTCTGTCGCTGTTCATTACGTGTTTGGGGTTATTGGGTCTGGCATCGTTCACCGCCGAGCAGCGCACCAAGGAGATTGGGGTGCGTAAAGTCTTGGGTGCTTCTGTTTTGAGCATTGTGGGCCTGTTATCAAAAGACTTTTTGACCTTGGTGCTTATTGCCATTGTCATTGCGTCCCCCTTATCCTGGTGGGCGATGCATAAATGGTTGCAGGGCTTCGCCTACAAGATTGATATTGAGTGGTGGATGTTTGCTTTAGCCGGTCTGCTGGCAATGGGTATTGCGTTGCTAACGGTGAGTTTTCAGAGCGTAAAAGCGGCCCTGATGAATCCGGTGAAAAGTTTACGGAGCGAGTAGTCACCGCTCCGTAACCATCACTTTCCAAAAAACATTATGTGCTGTTGCGGCAGGCGGTTGTCATTTTTCAGCAGTTTCAACCCCACTGCTTTCATTTCCTTAGTTGCCTGTGCCACACCCAGTTTGTGCACTTCTTTAATCGGTACGTTCGGATCTTCGGCCCGGTACTCGACCAGCGCCACGCGTCCACCCGGCTTTAGTGCGGAGACAATCTGGCTCATCATTTCGCACGGGTACGAAAATTCATGGTAGGCATCGATCAGAATGGCCAGATCAACGGCGTTAGCGGGTAGTTTAGGATTGGATTCTGTGCCGAGCACGGGTTGCACGTTATTTAGTTTCCGCCTGGTTTTGCCCCGGTTCAGATACTCGATCATCTCGGGTTGAATGTCCACCGCCAATACCTTTCCATTTGGCACTTTAGGCGCCATTAAAAAGGTGAAAAAGCCGGTTCCGGCCCCAATGTCAGCCACTACGTCGGTGGGTTTGAGGTCGAGCGCATTCAGCAGCAGATCGGTACGTTCCTCCCGTTCGCGCTCGGGGCGTTCGAGCCACGATGCTCCCAGGTGACCCATTACGTGCGCAATTTCGCGGCCTTCATAAAATTTGCCGATACCGTCGCGGCTGGCTTCGCGGAACTGGTACACACGTGCTGAGTCGGTAGGGGGTGACGTTGTTGCCTGCTGCGACGAACCCCGACCGCAGGCCATCAGCAAAGTGAGCGCTATAACACAGAAACGATACATAGGTAGAAGGCTGGTTGTTGAGGTTAAACCAACGAGGGAATAAAACAGTTGTTGAAAGCGAATCAACCATCCCTATTAATCAAATGAACCTGATCCTGCATTTACTACTCGATGCCGCCGTTATTTTTGGACTGGCCTACTTCATGCCTCAGATAGACGTTAAGAACTTTGGGACGGCGCTACTCATTGCTGTGCTGCTGGGGCTGCTAAACTTCTTTGTCGGCTGGGTCATCCGGTTTCCGCTTAATCTGGTTACGTTTTTTCTTTTATCGGGTATCGTCCGCATCATTGTGACCGCAATCCTGTTGAAAGTAATTGATAAATTTCTCGACAGTTTCACCATTGTGGGGTTCTGGCCTGCTCTGGTCATTGCCATTGCTGTAGCGGTGGCCGGTACACTTATCGACCGGTCGGCTCCGACTCAGCAAATGGTCGATGCGGGTTATATGGCCAGTTTGGTGTCACAGCTTCAATGGGTCTGAGTTAAAGATTGGGTTATAACCAAAAAAGCCGCGTCCATTCAGACGCGGCTTTTTTGGTTAGGTGTATTCTGAGTAAGACCTGTTTTAGCTGCTTCGGCGGCCACCCAGCAGGATACTGGCATAATACATCAATGTTGCCAGCGAACCGAGCGCAGCGACAACATAAGTCATGGCGGCCCACCACAGGGCATCTTTGGCAAAACCGTATTCACGCTGGTTGACAACCCCAGTCGCCTGAATCCAGGCTAGTGCCCGTTTGCTGGCGTCGAACTCCACTGGCAGTGTGATAAAGCTAAACAGCGTTGTCAGGGCAAACAGGGCCACCCCAATCGTCAGCGGAAGTGCCGTTGTCTGTAACAGTAGAATGCCACCCAGCAAAATCCACTGCATGTAGCGCGATGAAATGGTCAGCACCGGCACCATAGCCGATCGCAGTTTAAGGGGCGCATAGGCCACCTGGTGCTGCACGGCATGACCGCACTCGTGGGCCGCTATGGCCGCCGATGCTACGCTCCTGCCGTAGTATACATCGGCACTAAGATTAACGGTCTTGTCTTCCGGGTTGTAGTGGTCGGTGAGCATCCCTTCAACCGACACTACGCGCACGTCATAAATGCCGTTTTCGCGCAGCATCCGTTGGGCTACCTCTGCCCCACTGAGGCCATTGTTAAGACCAATTTGTGAATATTCATTGAATTTGCTCCGCATCCGCCAGCTCACAAATAAGCTGAGACCAAAGATAACAAGCATTAAAATCCAGGGAGAAGCCATGGTTTGTTCGTCAGGTTTGTGGTTTTATCAGCGGGCAACATAACCGCCCGGTATGAGTAAAACAACAGTTGACCCGGAAAAGTATCCCACTCCACCGACCATTTATCAGGGCTGGAGTCCTTTTAACAGGCCAAACGCTTCACCAGGGCTAACCAGCGAAGCGTTTGTGTAAGAGCAAAAATACTATTACTGGTTGGTTTGGCGGGTCAGTGTGTATTCTTTATGAATCCACCGGAAGCCTTTATAAACAGAAGCCGTTAGGGTACGGGAGTCGCGCAGGCTCAGTTCGACCCCAAACTGGTGGCCGGTTTTTGGGTTGATCAGCTCACCACCGGACCAGCCATGCCCATTGAACGTGAGATTTCTCATAATAAGCTGATCCTTGGCTAAGCCCATCTGCTGCTGACCTTTTGGGCTAACGTCCACCACACGCCCAAAATACCGGTCGCCATTTCGGTATAGTTCAACGCTTGATTCCTGCGATGCAAACAGCCACCGCCCCAAAATCTGGTCTGCCCTACGGTCGGCCGAAGAACTACCCGAAAGCGGTAGGACGCAGACTATGAACAGACTCAATGCCAACAAATAGCTTCTGTTAAGGAGTGCGTTCATTGCGTATGGGTTGTTTACGAAAGAGACCTTTCAATGCGATTAAGGTCTATGAGCGGATAAAAATAAGGGATATAAGTAGATAATCCCAGTAACATACTGGATT
>JAQBNX010000475.1 GCA_028288385.1 Spirosoma sp. | reverse complement strand
GATTCACAAGATGGCACACGATCACCACAAGGAAGCGGCTTATCATTTCCGTAAAGTGGCTGAATAGCATGAGAACGCTCAAAAACTTCATGAAGCAGGCGATCACGAAAAAGAGGTCCACGAGACTTACGTAGCCTACGGTCATCATAACTTAGCCGATCAGCACGCAATGGAAGCTGCGGAACACCATGCCGAAAAACACGACACCAGTGGTCATAGCGACCCGGTCGCGTGATTGTTACTAGAAGGACCTGCCTGCTTGACAACGAAATACTCTGCCTATTATAAGTAGCGGGGTGTTTCGTTGTTTTCGACTTATTTAAACTTCAGGTTCTGCACCCGCACCGCGTTCAGGATCGCCACCATGGCCACGCCGACATCGGCAAAAACCGCTTCCCACATGGTGGCCAGCCCACCCGCGCCGAGTAGGAGGACAATGGCTTTGACCACCATGGACATTGTTATGTTCTGCCAGACAATCCGGCGCGTCGCCCGGCCGATCTCGACGGCCATGGCAATCTTGGCTGGTTCGTCGTTTTGAATAATCACGTCGGCCGTTTCAATGGTGGCATCGGAGCCAAGCCCCCCCATCGCCATACCCACATCAGCCAGCGCAACTACTGGGGCATCGTTAACCCCGTCACCCACGAAAGCCAGCTTCGCTTTTGGATTGCCAGCCAGTTCGGCTTTGAGCCGTTCGACCTGTGCTACCTTATCTTCGGGCAGCAAATCGCCGTGCCACTCATCCACGCCCACCTGTTTGGCCACGATCTCGACCACCGCTGACTTATCACCCGACAGCATTACGGTGCGAATACCATCCGCTTTTAGGCGTTTTACCGCTTCAGCGGCATCGGGTTTTATTTCATCGGCAATGGTGAAATAGCCCGCAAACTGACCGTCGATGGCCGTCATGACAATGGCATAGGGAATCTGGGTCAGGGCCTGATCGAAGGGGACGTTGAACTTCTGGAGCAGTTTAGCATTACCGGCCAGCATGTCTTTTCCTTCAACCCGCCCTTTCAGGCCATGACCGGCAATCTCTTCCACGCCCTCTACAGACATCGTCTCATGTCCCTTATCTGCGAATCCACCGGTACGCCGTAGCCACTGGGAGTGTTCGAGGATGGCCGTAGCCACTGGGTGAGTCGATTTACTTTCCAGCGCGGCCGTCAAACGTGTTAACTGAGTGGCGTCAATGCCAACGGGCTGAACGTCCTGCACCTTGAAAACGCCTTTGGTCAGCGTACCCGTTTTGTCCATAACGACGGTTTTGAGCTGGGTCATCAGGTCCAGATAGACCGAACCCTTGAACAGGACACCCTGCTTCGAGCCGGCCCCAATGCCGCCGAAATAACCCAGCGGAATGGAGATGACCAAGGCACAGGGGCAACCGATCACTAAGAACACCAGCCCCCGGTACAGCCAATCCCGAAATTGGTAATCAGCGACGAAAAAGTACGGTACGACGGTAATCAGCAGAGCCAGTCCGCAGATGGCCGGGGTATAGATTTTGGCAAAACGGGCGATGAACTCCTGGGTTTGGGCTTTGCGACCGGTAGCCTGCTCCACCAGTTTGAGAATGCGAGACAGCTTGGAATCCTGGTAGGGCGTAGTTACATCCATTTCGACCAGCGACTGCTGGTTAATCATACCAGCCAGCACAGACTCGCCTTTCTCGATGGTGCGGGGCACGCTCTCGCCCGTCAGAGCCGCCGTATCGAAGGTGCCCCGCTCGGAGCGCATTAGGCCATCAAGCCCTACTTTCTCTCCCGGTTTCACCTGCACGACGTCGCCAACGCCCACCGTAGCTGCTTTAACGATTTGCGCCTGCCCATTCTTCAACACGGTTACTTCATCGGGCCGCACATCCAATAAGGCTTTGATAGAACGACGTGCCTTAAGCACGGCCGCATCCTGAAATAACTCACCAATGGTATAAAAGAGCATAACGGCCACGCCTTCGGGATATTCACCGATACCGAACGCACCGAGGGTAGCTACGCCCATCAGGAAAAATTCGGTAAACACATCCCCCTTCCGTATACTGCTCCACGACCGGCTCAACACCGGCCAGCCTACGGGAAGATAGGCCACTACGTACCAGATAAACCGCCACGGGTCGCTGAACCACCGAATCCGCTCCGGTGTACCGGTCGGACCGCTCAATTTAAAATAGTCCAGTGCGATACCACCCAGCAGCAAGACTAAACTGGTAATGGCGGGGGCATAGGTCCGCCAGGTCTGTTGGGGGCCCTTTTTTGCCGGAGCAGCCTCGGCTGCCGGCGTGGTTCCCTCCTCGATCAGATCCACATCGTCGTGATCGTGTGCCATAGATAATCTAAAATTTAATAATAAAAGTAAAAATGCCGAGGGCAATCAAAATGCCGCCAGTAATGCGCTTCTCGTGATGGTCGAGCCAGTGCCAGTTGACGCGGGCCAGCCCCCGGAAAGAGAAGGCCGTCAGACCCACCATGCAGGCGATGGTGACGATGGTGTAAGCGATGGCCAGCGTTGTGATGGCCGTCCAGCCGAGCGTGCCAGCCGTGAAGAAGAATGTTTCAATCTCCAGACAGGGCGAAAACAGCATCGCCACCGACAGGGTCGTGATGATGGTGATCTTTGAGCGACCTGACAGCCCTCTGGGTACATGTTCATGCGGGGCGTTGGCATCGTGCATGGCAAAGTAAATCAGACCCATGAACAGCAGCAGCAGCGAGGCAATCAGTCGGGTCTGGTCTTCCAGCCGCTCGGACACCTCCATGCCAATGGCCCCGATCACGATACCCAGCACGACGGTACTGAGGGTGTGAAAAAAGCCGCTCAGAGCCACTACCCCCAGCGTTTCGCGCTCCGACCAGCCCTCGGCGCGGCCAATCAGCACCACCGGCAACCAGTGGTTGGGGATAGCCGCGTGGACCGATCCCAATAATAAACTGCCGATCAGTAAATTCCAGAGCATTTCTTCTAATTCTTGTTTCAATTCAGACCAGGCTTGATAGAGCCGCCTGGTTTGCAAGGAGACATTTAGGCTATTAAACTGGTTTTGTTCATTATTCGGGTTGGTACTCCGTGCCGTTTGTTGAATCGGCCGTTAAAGTTTCAATCAGCAAAATCAGGATGTGGATGATTTTGCCGTGTACCTCCTGAATCCGGTCGGCAAAGCCTAGGTGTTGTACCCGGATTTCGACATCGGCCAGCCCCGCTAACTGCCCACGTCTTTGCCAGTCAGTAGAACTACCTTCATTCCCTTCTGGCGGGCTGCTTCCACGGCCCAAA
>JAQBNX010000460.1 GCA_028288385.1 Spirosoma sp. | reverse complement strand
GCGTTTCAAATGACTTGATTCGGAATAAATTTAACACACGCTGCACTGCCGTTGCCAGATCATGATACATAACCGTTTGACTTTTCTGCAACCAGCTTTCGGCCTGCTGATTGCCCGCTATGGCCATGCTTAGCCGCATCCGTTCAACGTACCTGGTGGGTTTGACTTCACCTGGGGCAGAGCCGCCGGTGGGCTGAGTCGATTCGGCCTTGTAATAAACCTTACCAAACTCAAATAGCTTCAAGTCCCGTTGCCGTCGATTCAGGTTATAAACCAGCGTTTCCAGGCTGGAGAAAAGCAGCGTCTGCCGCATCACCGACAGTTCGTCGCTCAGGGGATTCAGCAGTGTTACGTCCTCACCGGGAAGGCTGGGCCGGATGGCGTCGTTGTAAGCCGGACGCGTCAGTGAAAGTGTCAGGATTTCGTGAAACCCGTTGGCCGCCATGAGTTGCCCGACGCGGCTCTGCCACCCATCAGGGTCAACTTTGGGAAATTCCGAAAGGGAGTCGGCTGCGAGGTTTGCCGAGAGGGGAACGTTGTCCAGGCCATAAATCCGGAGAATCTCTTCTATTACGTCGGCCTCGCGCGTAACATCGACTCGGTAGGGCGGAACCAGGGCCACGAAGCCTTCTGCACTATCCATGGCGCGTCCTTCACTCCGGGCATCGGCGAAGACAATACCCAGTCGGCTCAGAATATCGTGAATTTCCTGCCGGTCTATTTTTATGCCAATGAGCCGATCGATATTGCGATAGTGTATCGGTACCCGGAAAAAATCACTTATACGTGGGTAGGACTCAGATGCTACGCTCACCGTATTGGAACTGACCAGGCCACCGGCTACTTGTTTTATCAATGTGGCTGCCCGTTGCAGCGCCAAGATGGGCATATTAGGGTCGGTACCCCGCTCGAACCGGAACGACGCATCGGTTTTCAAACCGTGGTGCTGGGCCGTTTTGCGAACAGACATGGGCGAGAAGTAAGCCGACTCCAGAAAGATGCGGCTGGTCTGCGCCGTTACGCCGGAATGTTGCCCCCCGAACACACCGGCAATGCACATGGGTTTCTCAGCGTCGCAGATCATCAGGTCGGTAGCCGTCAGCCTACGCTCCACGCCATCGAGCGTTACAAAGGGTGTGCCTTCGGGCAAGGTCTTTACAATAACCTGATGGCCTGCAATCTTGTCTGCGTCGAACGCGTGAAGTGGCTGGCCCAGATCATGGCAGACGAAGTTAGTAACGTCCACAATGTTGTTGATTGGCTTCAACCCAATACTGAGCAGCCGTTGCTTTAACCAGTCCGGCGACTCACCAACCGCCAGGCCGCTAATGGTTAGACCCGTATAAAGCGGGCAGGCTGCCGGGTCTTCCACGCATACAGTCAGAGTCAAGTCTTGGTTGTCAGCGATAAATCCGTCGCTCAATGAAGCCTGGTGGTGCATTGGGCGGTTAATAACGGCGTGAAGGTCGCGGGCCGTACCGAGATGAGAGGCCGCGTCAATGCGATTTGGCGTCAGGCCAATGCTGATGCGGTAGTCGGCTGCACGGTTAAAATGCTGCGTAGCCGGGGTGCCGTTGGGCAGGTCGGTGTTGAGCACCATGATACCGTCGTGAGACGTGCCCAACCCGATTTCATCTTCAGCGCAGATCATTCCTTCTGATACGGCTCCGCGAATTTTTGCCTTCTTAATAACGAACGGTTCCCCAGATGTGGGATGCAGGGTTGCCCCCACAAGCGCCACCACCACCCGCTGCCCTGCTGCTACGTTCGGCGCTCCGCAAACGATAGACAGTGGCTCTCCTATACCCACATCCACAGTTGTCAGGCTTAGTTTGTCGGCATCAGGGTGTTTGGTGCAGGTTAAAACTTCGCCCAGGACAACTCCATCTAACGCATCGGGAGCAACCCTTTCGCCCGATGGACCTATTTTCTCAATTCCTTCCACTTCCAGGCCCGTTCCGGTCAGCAATTTGCCAACCTCTTCGGGTGATTCGGGCAACTCAATGAACTCCTGTAACCATTTATAGGAAATTTCCATACAGTAGCATAGCGAATAAAAACCGCAAAGATAGCGGTCAACCGTGAGCAGTTATCAACCGGCAGCTAACAATAAACTACCTGCCATAATAGCTGAGTACCTAATTTATCACTCACTCATGAGGGTTGAAGGCTCACTAGTGGACGTATCGTTCGCCAGCTTTTATGGCTGCGGTAAGGGTATTTTCGGCAGGGGGGAGGGGGCACGCAAAATTTGGATTGTAAGCACAGTAAGGATTGTAAGCCTTATTGAAGTCTAGAATTGCCCGATTGTCCGCTAAGTCGGCTGGTTCGAGTTCAAGGTAGCGACCACCGCCATACGTTTCTTTGCCGGACGTAGCATCGCGAAACATAATTGAATAGGTATCGCCCAATTTTACAATCAGCAACCGGCCGGTTGTTCCATTCAGACTAAAAACTGCGTGAGCAAACTTATCGTAGACCTCTTCGCTACCGTCGCTCATTGGGACAACGAGCTTTTGTGTTTTGTCGGCAAAGGGTTCGAGCCGGGCAGTCAGCCGGTACGTTAGGTCAGGGTTAAAGTAGCGCAGGCCCGCAAACCCAGTTTTGTTTAGCAGGGGCGAATCGGCGCTGGTTTGAAAAAAAACGTCTTTCTGTCGGCGGGCCGCGTCTATTTGCTGCCTATAAGCAGTAGGATCAGTGACCGGCCCGGAACTGCTATCGTCAAATAAGCTGTAGTACACAACCAGTACGATGAGCAAAAAAAGACCGGTTAAAAAAAATTTATTTTTAAGCATACCCCTAAATTTACACGATGGGCAAACAAACCACCTACTTTGTCAACAAAACTAAATTTATAGTGCTGAGCTTGTGCTGATCTTTTGTTAGTTGTTGAATAACCTTCCGGCTCGTGGACTCTCACATTTAATTTCTATTTAATATATTTGGTCTGCAAAATTGTGCTTCGTCAACGTGTGTAAAAAGTTTTTATATCCATAAATGGCTAAACTTCACGAATTAGACACGTTTTCATCAGACCG
>JAQBNX010000723.1 GCA_028288385.1 Spirosoma sp. | reverse complement strand
GCCCGGTCCAGGCCCGACCCCCACCCGGCCGGCACCTGCAGGTACGCCGACGCGGTGTCGTCCGCGAGCCCGACACGGTCCCTGCCGGACACTCCGCGCCCGGACGCGACGACGAGGTGCCCGAGGCGGCTGCGCCAGGCGGGGCCGGTCGTGGCCGACCGGAGTAGTAGCCACCTGTCGACCTTCTCGTCCGGCTGGTCGTGCAGACGGGGCGGTGCGCACGTCCCGTCCGCGAGGAGCAGGTACGGCTCGAACTCGGCCTCGTCGTGGCCGACCCGGAGCATGTACTGGACCGCCTCGTACGCGTCCCGCAGCCACGGCAGCCGGGGGTCGTCCGGTACGTCCCGTACGAGGCCGTCCACGACCGACCGCAGGCCGGTGTCCACGTCGAGGAGTCCGTCGGAGGACGCCTCCACCCGGTCAAGCTCCGCGCCCGCGCCGGCCAGCGCCCCGTCCGCGTCCAGGACGCCGTCCGTGCCGTCGGTCGTCATCACGAACTCCTCCGCGTCAGCAAGCCCACCCCTGGCCCGGCACGGTGCCACGCGGGTCCGGCACGACGGCGAACGCGACGCCGGTCCGTCCGCGCATCCCATGCTCTGGGCACCGCGGCGTCCCGCCAGGCGGCGGAGCCGTACACAGCAGGCGCGTTCACGAGCCGGGCGATCGGGCCCGGCGGACCGGTCCCCGGCCGGCCGGGCACACGAGGGCGTGCACCCGCGCGACGAGGACGGCACGCGGTGCCGCCGCCGCCCGCGCACCCCGGACGGACGCGCCGGGCACGCGGACCAGTCTGGTAGGACCGCGGTGTGGAGCTTCCCGGCGGCGGCCGCCTCGTTGAGGCGGTCCTGTCCCGCACCGGCACCGTCGTCACCGTTCGCGGCGTCGACGGGACCACCCGGACCGTCCGCGAGGACGGGCCGGGCCCGTTCGACGCGACGTCCCGCCTAGCGAGCGTGGCCTACCGCGCCGACGGTCCCGTGCTCGTCGCGACGACCCTGCACGGCGAGACCGTCGAGCACGACCTCGACACGGGCGCCGAGCCCGCCGCGCCGCCCGACGGCACCCCGGCCGTCTACCTGGACCAGAACAAGTGGTCTGTGCTCGCCGACGCCCTCCACGGCACGGGACGCGTCCCCTCCGGCCGCGAGAGCGACGCGGCCCTCACGCTCGCGGGCTGGGCGGAGGAGCGGCGCGTCATCCTGCCCGTGTCCGCGGCTCACCTCCTGGAGACCGTCAAGTGGCGCGACGACGACCGGCGGTGCGTCCTCGGCCTGACCCTCGCCCGCCTCGGGCGCGGCTGGCAGCTCCGCCACCCGCTGCAGGTCCGCCACGACGAGCTAGTCGACTCCCTCCGCCGCCATCTCGACCCCGACGCGCCGCCCGTCGCCCGGCCCGCGGTCACCCTTCAGCCCGGCGCCCTCCTCGAAGACCCGGCCGGGCCCTTCCCCGCCGCGCCCGAGACCCCCTGGGACCGCGTCCACCGCGCGCTCACCGCCGCGTCCGCACACGTCGACCTCCTCCTCGACGGCCGCAGCACCCCGCCCGGCCCGACCGGCACGTGGACCGCTGCGAACCGACTGTTCGCCGACCGGCTCACGTCCAGGGGCCTGGACCGCAACCAGACCCGCAAGGCCGTAGACGCACACATCCACAACGACCTCCGCCACGACATCGACCTCGCCGCCCGCACCGCCGGGACCACCCCGGACCAGACCGCCGACTGGGACCGCCGTCTCGGCGCCCGCCTCGCCGGGACCCGCTCCCTCGCCGTCTGGCGCGAAGCCGTCCACAGTCGGCACGCGAACACCGGCGCCGCCTGGCACGACAACGACCTCGTGGACCTCGTGTACCTGTCCTGCGCCGCCGCGAACACCGACCTCGTCGTCTGCGAACGAGCCATGCGCGCCGCCGTCGGCCAGGGCCTGAACCGCCTCGGCCGGCCCGACAACCTCCACACCAGCCTTCACGCGGCCGTCGAGGCGCTCCGCCCTCTCCTACGCGGTGGTCACTGACGGGCGGCCGTTCGGATTACGCGCGGATGCTCCCGGACGACGACCCCCGGACGCGCCGGCAGGCCGGACCCGCCGGGCCGAGCACCTCCGCGCTCTGCTGGCGTCCGACACCGACTACGACTGGCGAGGCCGGCTCGCCGCGGCGCGCTCGCGGCAGCGGCTGTCATCCGAGGAACGACGACGACGCGCTCGTCGCCGGCTGGGACGCCGCCGAACCGCTGCCGCGCTCGCCGCCCCCTTCCGCGTCGCCGGCGCGTCCTCGCTCGCGGGCTGGTCCCGCTCAGAAGACCGGCTACGGCCGCCGCTGGCCAGTGGTGACGACTTCACTGGAGTCCTGGGACGCTGCCATGGGGCCGACTACAGGCCGACTGGCGCAGCTACAGCGGCCGCTGCACCTGCTGTGACCTGGCCTTCTTCCTAGTCCTGGAGACGGTGCCACTATCGGTCGACAAGCCAGCGCCGCTCAGCACGACCACTCCCCCAGCACCGACCAGGTCGGCCAGGGCATCGAGGTCAGGGGCCTGCATCACCCCGAGGCTAGAGGCACGGTGCACGTCATGCGCGTCCGCGCCACCACCGCCAGAGGCACAGCTCGTGGGGTCGACCCTGCCGAGCAGAACGAGCGCACGTACGGCCTGCCGCCTGCACACGTGGGTACACCCTGGCGAGTGCAGGCGCCTCACGGTGCAGCACTCATCTGCACCTGAGGGGCAACGGCCTTGGCTTACCGGCTGCAACAGCATCTCCGCCAGCCGCAGACGGAGACGCGGGGGCGAGGGAAGGGCTTCAGCTGGGCCGAGGGGGTGCAGGGTCACGTTGGCGATAGCACGCGTGTACGAGGGCAACATCAGCCGTGTCCAGCGTGAAGGGCCTCGAAGACCACCGGTCAATCGCCCATGCGCCGCTGGAGTTCGTCCAGCGCCGTGAGCACACGCTCTGTCAGCGGATGCTGCGGACCCAGGACTCTGAGGGAGTCGACAACCAGAGTCTCCAGCTCAGCGCGTGCCGCAGACGACTCCCCGGCCAAGGCTCGGCAGGAGGCAAGGTTGTTGCGGGTGATGAGCGTGTCCGGGTGGTCGGTCTTGAGCAGCCGCAGCTGATCGGTCAGCAGCTCCTCCAGCCCGGTGACCGCTCCGGCCGGGTCCCCGGCCCTGGCCCCGTACACGGCGAGGTTGTTGCGGGAGGTGAACGTGTCCGGGTGGTCGGGGCCGAGGAGCCGCAGCTGGTCGGTCAGGAGCGCCTCCAGCTCGGTGGCCGCCCCAACCGGGTCCCCGGCCCTGGCCCGGTTGGTTGCGAGGTTGTTGCGGGTGCGGAGCGTGCCCGGGTGATCGGCCTTGAGCAGCCGCAGCTGGTCGGTCAGCAGCACCTCCAGCTCCATGACCGCCAGGGCCGGGTCCCCGGCCTCGCCCCGGTAGTAGGCGAGGTCGTTGCGGGTGGCGAGCATTTGCGGATGGTCGGGGCCGAGGAGGCGCAGCTGGTGGGTCAGCAGCGCCTCCAGCTCCATGACCGCTCGGGCCGGATCCCCGGCCTCAGCCCGGCAGGAGGCGAGGTCGTTGCGGGTGGTGAGCGTGTCCGGGTGGTCGGGTCCGAGAAGGCGCAGCCGATCGGCCAGCAGCGCCTCCACCTCCATGACTGCTTGGGCCGGGTTCCCGGCCTCAGCCCGGTAGTAGGCGAGGTCGTTGCGGGTGGTGAGCGTTTGCGGGTGGTCGGGGCCAAGCACCCGCAGCTCGACGGCCAGCAGCGCCTCCAGCTCGGTGACCGCCCCGGCCGGGTCCCCGGCCCTGGCTCGGCCGGAGGCGAGGTTGTTGCGGGTGATGAACGCTTGCGGGTGGCCGGGGCCGAGCAGCCGCTGCTGGTCGGTCAGCAGCGCCTCCAGCTCGGCTACCGCCCCCGCCGGGTCCCCGGCCCTGGCCCGGTAGGAGGCCAGGTTGTTGCGGGTGGTGAGCGTGTCGGGATGGTCGGGGCCGAGGAGACGCAGCCGGTCGGTCAGCAGCGCCTCCAGCTCGGTGACAGCCCCCGACGGGTCCCCGGCCTTGTCACGGCAGGAGGCGAGGTTGTTCCGGGTTCCGAGCGTGTCGGGGTGGCCGGGGCCGAGGAGGCGCAGCCGGTCGGTCAGCAGCGCCTCCAGCTCGGTGACCGCCCCGGACGGGTTCCCGGCCCTGTGCCGGTAGGAGGCGAGGTTGTTGCGGGTGGTGAGCGTGTCCGGATGGTCGGGGCCGAGCAGCCGCAGAAGGTGGGCGAGCAGCGCCTCCAGCTCGGTGACCGCCCCG
>JAQBNX010000447.1 GCA_028288385.1 Spirosoma sp. | reverse complement strand
ATAAGAAATGGACCTAATTGTAAAATAGATGATAAATGTTCTTGGAAAGTGAATAAACTTGAAAATTCTGATCTGTCCACTTTTTGTAGTATTTGATTGTTACATATAGAGTAACTATAAAAATAGTTTGATAAGTTTCGGGTAATAACGCTATCTGTAAGCAATATTACTCAGGTATATCGACAAAAAAGTGAGTTTACTTCTATATTTCACTAAAGCGCATTTTTGACCAGAACACCTTATCTGTTATCAACTTGTACAGGTATAAGTCATTGAATGAAAGCGATGCAGACAAGGAAGATATACCAGTAAACCTGAAACTATGTCAGGCACAGACAATAGCTACATGCTGTTTGGTAGAAAACAAAGAAAGCCACTCACGTGAGTGGCTTTCTTTGTTTGGTGATCCGGCTGGGATTCGAACCCAGGACCCATACATTAAAAGTGTATTGCTCTACCAGCTGAGCTACCAGATCGTTTCCCGATTTGGGAATGCAAAAGTAGAGTTTACTTTATATAATCGCAACAGGTTACTTAAAAAAAGTTAACTGCTGGGTCAATTTTACCGCTTCAACGGCTTCTCGGACATCGTGCACCCGCAACACAAATGCCCCTTTCAGGATGGCAATTGTGTTCAATACAGTGGTGCCATTAAGGGCTTCTTCGGCCGTGATACCCAGCGTTTTCCAGATGGTTGTCTTGCGTGAAAGACCAATTAGAATAGGTTCATCAAACAGGCGAAAAGCATCTAGTTGACTCAACAACTTAAAATTTTGCGCTGGAGTCTTCGCAAAGCCAAAACCAGGGTCCAGGAGCACATCGTGAACGCCCAATGAACGTAATTTGGCCAGTTGGATAGCTAGTTCGTCAATGACCTCTGTCACTACGTTCGTGTAGGTTGCCTTAGACTGCATGGTTTGGGGGGTGCCACGCAGGTGCATCAACACATAGGGCACGTCGGTCAATTGAGCAACGGTCGTAAACATAGCCGGGTCGAGGGTGCCACCCGATACATCGTTGATCAGACAGGCGCCTACGCCAACGGCCTGCTTCGCTACTGAAGCCCGGAACGTATCAATGGAAATTAAGGAATGGGGAAAATGAGTCAGTATGGTTTCGATAACGGGTACGACCCGGTCAACTTCTTCGGAAGGGCTAACTTGGGCCGCGCCGGGCCGGGTTGAGTAGCCACCGACATCTAGAAATGTTGCCCCGTCTGACAGCATTTTTTGGGCCCTTTCGACCACTTTGTCGGTAGCAATGCGGCTACCGGTAAAGAACGAATCCGGCGTTACGTTCAAAATGCCCATAACGGCAGGTACGGTCAAATCGACCAGGCGGCCCCGGCAGTTCAGTGTTTTTTTCGTAACTTTCGGCATTGTACAGTTTGTGGTTTGTTGTAGGCGGTTAGCTCAGAAACCACCAATTCCCGGCGGGGTACCCCACAAACTCAAAAAAGAATGAGTCATACGGAAACCGAATATCGGCAGATTATCCAACGCTGCAAGGAACTGTTCCTCAAAAAAAACAAGGACTACGGTACCGCTTGGCGCATTCTGCGCCTGCCCAGCATTACTGATCAAATCTTTATTAAAGCCCAGCGCATCCGAACGTTACAGGAAACGGGCGTCAGTAAGGTGGGCGAAGGCATTGAGCCGGAGTTTGTTGGGATTATCAACTACTGCGTGATGGCCCTAATTCAAATCCATTTGCAGACACCCCATGCAGACCCAAACAGCACTGGTACGTCAACCGATGCAGGAGCGGCCCGGATGGATATTCCAACCGACGAACTCGAACACCTCTACGATGGTCAGGTGGGCCAGGTCATGGAACTTCTCTTTGCCAAAAACCATGATTATGGCGAAGCCTGGCGCGACATGCGTGTGAGTTCCATGACTGATATCATCCTGATGAAACTCCTGCGTACCAAACAAATTGAGGATAACCAGGGCACTACATTGGTGTCGGAAGGCGTAGAGGCTAATTACATGGATATGATCAACTACGCCGTTTTTTGCCTGATAAAAAGTAATACGGCTAGCCTTAGCGGTTTAATTAAATAACGTGGATGCTCTGTCCGTTAAAATAAACAAAGTGGGCAGTCACGCTGTCTGTACGCACTACGCATGAACCCAGTTACTACGCAGCCAAAAGTAAAAACCGGTACGCCTGCTATGCTCTGGGCGGCCCGGATTGCCCGCTTTCTGGTCGGCACCATCTTTATATTTTCGGGGCTGATTAAACTCAACGATCCGGTTGGAACCCAGATCAAGTTCGAAGAATACTTTGAGGTATTTGCCCAGGATATTACCCCGCTGCATAATTTTTTTATGGCACTGGTGCCTTTCACGCTAACGATGTCGGTGCTGTTCTGTGCCGCCGAGATTATACTGGGGGTGGCACTGATGGTTTCGTATAAGCCCAAAGTCACGACCTGGCTGCTCTTTTTCCTGATCGCTTTCTTTACCTTTCTAACGTTCTATTCAGCGTATTTTAACCGCGTAACGGATTGTGGCTGTTTCGGAGATGCTATCAAACTGAAGCCCTGGACCTCATTTTATAAGGACGTAGTGCTTACTATATTGATTCTGTTCATTATTGGCCACCGCAACCGCATTAAACCTCGTAAGACCGGATGGCTTGTTGCTCTGACAACGGTACTAACACTGGGACTTGGTATTTACGCCATTGAGTTTCTGCCACCGCTCGACCTGTTGCCTTATGCGGTCGGTAAGAGCGTTCCGGCCCAGATGAAACCGTCGGAGCCGCTGCGCTATAAGTACGTAATGGAGAAAAACGGAGAGACAGCTACGTTTGAACAGTACCCTACCGATACAACTTATAAATTCAAGGAAATGGTGCTGGTCAATGAAAGTGCCAAACCTAAAATAACGGATTACCGGGTCTGGAATGATAACCTTGGTGGTGACTTTACGCAGGAAACTTTTAAAGGCAACAAACTCTTTTTGATCATTAAACGCACGGATGACATTGATGCGGGTAGTATTCCAGCGCTTCGATCACTGGTCCGGGATTTGCAGGGCTCGCCGGTAGAGACCTATATGCTAACGTCAGTTAGTGACGATGCAATCAACGCCTTCCGTACGCAGTACCAACTCGACCTGAAATACTACAAAGTGGATGCAACGGTACTGAAAACCATCATGCGCTCCAATCCTGGTACGTGGTTGCTCAAAGATGGCATAGTGCGGGGTAAATGGCATTTCAACACCACGCCCAACGCGGCAGAAGTTCTTAATCGAGTGAAGGGGTAAAGGAAGAACGAGTTAATTGCTCTATCACAGGGATTTTTATTCGTTCACTCCTGGAAAATGAAAAATATCTACCTCATTGGCATGCCTTCGTCTGGTAAAAGTACCCTGGGCAAGCGAATGGCCCGCCTGCTACATTATCGGTTTGTGGATACGGACCGGATGATTGTGCGAGAAGAAGGACGGCCTATTGCCGAGCTGTTTGCCCAGAAGGGCGAGGACTATTTTCGGGAGGCTGAACGACGGGTGTTGCGCACCATCCGGCCGGGCGAGAGTCTGGTTATATCGACGGGGGGCGGTATGCCCTGCTTTCACGATAACATGGCTTACATTAACGCTACGGGCATCTCTGTTTTTTTAGACGTACCTATAGAGGTGTTGCATACACGAATGCTGGCGCACGCCCAGCATGACCGGCCACTCTACCGCCCCAACAACCCAGATTTGCTACGTGAACTGCAGCAGCGTTACGAGAGCCGGTTGCCATTCTACAGCCAGGCTACCATTACAATCCGGGGTGAAACGAACGAAAACGACGTGCTTTCGCAGGTAGGAGAGTGGTTATAGGGATATAACAAAAGACCGGTCCGGGGCCGGTCTTTTGTTACTTTGTAGCGCATGCAATTAGAAGAAAACCCCTATTGACAACGTCAGATTCGTGGTGCGGTTGCTAAGAAGCCCTGACCCATAATCACGCGGGTCGTTCAGAGTGTAGGGAGTGTAGGCTGATTTGAACGAGGTAACTACACCAGCAATGTCGGCAAAGAAGCGCTGATTACGAATACCAATGCCACCTGTATAAAGCAGCCGCTGACGGTCGGCGGCTGTCAGACCATCCAGATTTTCTTTATAAGCACTGGGTTGATAAGCTACTCCGGCACGGGCACGGAACAAACCCGCCCGGAATTCACCACCAACCCGCATATTCACTGCGTTTTTGTAGGTGCGTTGTATCTCGGTTCGGTTGCTCTGCTGAAACGCCTGGTTGTCGGCGGCATTCTGGCTATAACTAGTATTAACGCGCATACCTGCATATCCAACATACTCAACCGTACCGGTTATAAAGCCACTGGTGCCAAATAGGTACGTAAGGCCACCCGAAGCCCGCAGCGGGGTAGTAACGCGAAAATCGAAGTCGTTCGGGTCAACATCTACCCGGCGAACATCAGGAACCAGAAACGACCCGTTTGCCTGTGGTATGCCAATTGGGTCGATTGACAGCGACTGGTTAAACGTTTCTTTGAGGGACGAAAAGGTAGGCGTAGCAATGGTTGCGCCAATCTGTATGTTCGGAGTAGGCTTATAGATTGTACCTAGCAACAGACTAACCCCGTTTCCGCGGACCGTATAAGATGAAGTTTCATCGAAGCCACGGAGAATTCTTCCTCCCAGATACGTTTCCGAGAAAACCTGCGTATAATCAAAGCGGGTACGGGTAAAGTTAAGCGTACCGCCCAGGTAAAATTTATCACCCAAATTACCGGCATAGGAGAGTCCCCACTGCGATTGTGCCCCAGTGGATCGATAACTGGCCTGCTGGGCGGCAGGCACACCCCGGTCGTAGCGAAAATACGAAGTGCCGTTCTCCTGGGTTGGGTTCACCAGGTATAACTGGTAAGCAGCCGCTTCCAGCGTACCGGCGGTGCCAACCGTCTGATTCCCTGATGGGGGCGTATAATCCTGATCAAGCTGACCCGATGGTACGTTGAAGCTGTTCACACTAGCAACGTAGCTATCAGCTAGCGAACTCCTGTTGTTAGTCCCGTTCAGAACAAACTCATTGGAAAAATTGCTCTGTTGCGAATACGTAATGCCGAATACCGTTCGACGGAGCCGTGTATTATTCTGGGGATTACCCGCGAAAATGAGAGATGCCTGCCCAATGTTCACCTGCGACCTATTCGCATTGGTCCTTTGTCCCAGGAAATCACCATCTACGTTAGTCAGCCGTAACGAGGGGCTGATGCTCAATTCTGAGCGATTATAAAATCCTAAACCGGCCGGGTTGCCAAACGCGTTGCTGGCATCGCCCCCCAGCGCGGCATGATTACCACCCAAACCCTGGAACCGGGCCGTTCCATTGATCATCTGGTCTGAGTAGCGGAAAGCATCACCGGCATATTGCCCATAGGTAACCGCAGCCGTCGTCAGCAGACCTGCGGTTAATAGAATGCGTTTGTTCATTGTGTGAGTAAGTAGTAAAAGGTGCGTTCTCTCAGTGAGACATTTTCCTTCATGAACCGTTTAAATGCACCCACTGACTAGAACAAAAAATCCCGCCGATTGTCATGATCGGCGGGATTTAATTTCAACAAAAATCAATATCGAGTCTTAGCGTGGCCCCCGTGAGTGGCCCCCGCCAGAGTAACCGCCACCGCCTGATGAAGGAGCACTCTGGGCCGGTGCACTGTAAGTCGGTTGCGACGGCTGGCTGTAGTTACCACGGCTCTGACTTTGGTAGGATGGCTGCTGATAGCTGGGTTGGCTATAGCTTGGTTGATTATAGCTACCCCGTCCACCGCTGCTTTGACCGCCATCACCAGGTGTGTAGGTGCTGCCACGGCTGTTTTGACGAGGGCGAGCGTAGTAATCCCCTGAAGAATTGCCACTATTATATGAAGGTGCTTGCGTTGCAGCGCTCGAACGCCCGTTGCTGCTGGCACTATTGTCGTAGTAATAAGAACCTCGGCTGTTCTGACTGGGAGACGAATAGTATCCGATATTCGACCCACTGTTAGCA
>JAQBNX010000438.1 GCA_028288385.1 Spirosoma sp. | reverse complement strand
GAGATTGAGCAGCAGGCCCTGAGCAAAGGAGCCTATGAGTTTTGGAAAAGTGTCCGTGGGTTGGTCAACAACACCGGTGGACTGTTTGATGCGGCTCCCCAAACGGTACGCGGTAATATACGCTGTGTGACTGATCCCAACGCGGTTGTCTACGGTTATTTTGGGGCAACGGGTGTTTCGAGAATGCCGTATTACGTCGACCGAAGCCAGGGGGTAGGGGTTCCGGAAACAGATTTGCCCGTAAGCGTGCCCACTCCATCGCCCTGCGTCGTGTGCGAAAACAGTCTGTACCGCACCCCCGACAAGCCCCGCTGGTGGGTAAACTGATGCAAACGCGACTGGTCTTATACTCGAAGTGGATAGCACACTTCTGCTGTAGTAGTCAATGGGCTAGTCTGTTAATGATTGTGGCGGCCAGCGCTTTTTCGTGTGTTACAGAGTATCAGCCCGATACGGTGAGTCTGCCGCCCGCCCTGGTGGTCGAAGGCCAGGTTACCGACCAGCCCGGCCCTTATACCGTGCGGCTTACCCGAACCGCTGATTACAGCTACAAAACCCTGAACCTGCTCGAAACAGGGGCTGTCGTTAGCATCGAGGACAACCAGGGTAACCGCGAGACGCTACGTGAGCAGGCTCCCGGGGGAGTCTACCAAACCCGGGTAGGGGGCATGCAGGGAGTGGCCGGGCGCAGCTATAAGCTCACCATCCAAACCAAGTCGGGCACGCGTTATGAGTCGGAGCCGGAACTCATCACGGCTGCTCCGCCCATCCTGAAGCTGTATACGGAGTACCGCAACGAGCCGTTGCCCAATACGTCTTTGCGCAAGCAGGGTTGGGATGTGTACCTGGATACGAAGGACCCTGAGGCACCGGGCAACTACTACCGCTGGGAGTGGACTCACTATGAAGCCATCACCGCCTGCCAAAAGTTACCTTTACCTGATAATTCTTACTTCGGCATACCTTGTTGCACTTCCTGCTGGGACATCATCCGGTGTTATGCTTGCATCAATGTTAATTCTGATGTCAACATCAATGGGCAATCTATCAGCCGACAACTCATTTTTCAGGCACCTTATACATCTACCACTCCTTATTACATTGAGATTGAGCAGCAGGCCCTGAGCAAAGGAGCATACGAGTACTGGAAAAGTGCCCGACAGTTGATCAACAATACGGGCGGGTTATTCGACGCGGCCCCTCAGACCATACGAGGTAATATGCGATGCGTTAGCGACTCTACACTAGCTGTATATGGTTATTTTGGCGCTTCGGGTGTTGTTACAGTGCCATTTTATGTCGACCGAAGCCAGGGCCAGGGTATCCCTAATCTCGACTTACTTATCACACAATATGCACAGGGCTGTGTTAATTGTGAAAACAGTATTTATCGTACGCCTAATAAGCCCCGCTGGTGGATAAATTAACCAAGTCAATCTATTTGTTTTCCATTGGTTGAGAGTAGTTTAGTATATGCCAAAAATACCGGTCGAACTCGCTGGAGGGTCTATTAAACGGTTTGGCTGCCCGCAGGAAATGCAATAGATTTGCAGAAATATTCCAATCATGGCTTCCCCGGTCAAAATTCTTGTTTTGCGCTTCTCGTCCATTGGCGATGTTGTCCTGACGTCGCCGGTGGTGCGGTGTCTGAAAGAGCAGTTGCCGGGTGCCCATATTCACTACTGCACAAAACTGACTTACCGGTCTATCGTAGACTACAATCCGCATATTGACAAGTGCTATTACCTGGACGGAAATCTAGTTGATTTGATCCGACAGTTGCGGGCTGAGCAGTATGACTACGTGGTTGACCTGCAAAACGGGTTCACGGCCGGTTTGATCAAGACAATGCTGGGCCGCCGAACGTTTAGCCTCGATACACCGGGTTTGCGCAACTGGCTCTATCGCCGGTGGAAAATTAGTACGCTCGCTCCGCAACATATTGTGGACCGTTACCTGGAAACGGTGCAGCCCTTAGGGATTGAAAACGATGAGCGTGGGCTGGATTACTTCATTCCCTACAAAGACCAGGTTGAAGCCGACTGGTTACCCACAACCCACCGGCACGACTACGTAGCGTTTGCCATTGGTGGGAGGCACCTCACCAAACGATTGCCCGTGTCGCGCATGATCGAACTGTGCCGGAAAATCAACCATCCCATTGTGCTGCTGGGCGATAACGAAGACCGAAAGGCGGGCGAACTAATTGCCAACGAGTTAGGCCGCCATCTGATCTTCAATGCCTGTGGGCTTTTCAATCTGAACCAGTCGGCATCGTTGCTACAACAGGCGCGGGTGGTGTTCAGCCACGATAAAGGTCTGATGCACATAGCAGCTGCATTGCAGAAAAAAGTTTATTCAATCTGGGGCAGTACAACGCCCCAACTAGGTGAATATCCTTATAAAACCCCCTACGTTCTTCTCGAAAAAACCGGTTTAGCCTGCCGCCCCTGCACGCAAACGGGGCTCAATAGCTGCCCGCTAAAGCACTTTCGGTGCATGAATGAACTCTCGTTTGACTTTGAGGTGAAGGAGTTGCGGCAAAAGAAAAAGAATTTTGAGTAAAGGGGGCCTGCGTTTGCCCGACTGGCGTTAGTAAGACTGCCGTGGTAAATTGGTTTTGCATCTACATTTATTTCTTGCTGACAAATTTATTTCCTTTCACGTAGTATCGGTATGGCAATTCGGTGCCCAACGTAATACCTATGCGCGTGGTCGTAACCATCTCAAAATCGTGTAGCACCGGCCCCCGAATAAAAATAGATCCGGTGGACAAGGAAGAGAAATTATGCGCCTGCCGGTCGATGCCCAGTGCGATGGCTAATTTGCCCGGTCCATTGGCAAGGTTTTTCAGCCCGTCGGCTGTTTCGGGATCAATGGTTTTATGGCGGTATCGCTCAAAGCCGGTTTTAAATGCTTCGTTACGTAGATGGCCCATCCGTTCGATACCCTGGGTAGGTTCGAGGGCGCGGATCAATACAGCTTCACCTACACCCTCGGGTCCAGTTACGACATTGATGCAGTTGTAATGGTTATATATCTGATATACGTAGAGCGTTCCCGCCGGTCCGAACATGGCCGCGTTGCGTTTGGTTGCCTGCCGGTAGGCATGGCAGGCCGGATCGCCGGTCAGATAGCCTTCTGTTTCGACGATGATTCCTGCCGTAATCTCTCCGGGAGCTCCTGCTTCGGCCGATGCGTTGTCACCTAACTGGCCCCCACTAGATTCGTGCACCAGTTCGCAGCCAAGCAGGAGTTGCGCCAGGGTCAGCGTATCGTGGGATTCGTAAAAGTCAGAGAGAAGTTTTTGCATAACAAATCTTAACTAAACAGCCGGTAATCAAGTCTAGAAAAAGGAGAGAGTAATCGGATTCAATTGGGTCTAACGAACACATGAAATACAGCGGCTTTTGTAGTGTCTTAGCGAGTATCTGCTTTTTGGCCACCTGCAAACCGCCAAAAGTTACTGTGCCATCCGTGTTTGCCAATCAATACGCTACGTTAATGATGGTTCCCTGTTCGCGCGGTTGCGAACAGTATGTAATTAAGACAGACGGTTCTGAAAGTACCACTTTGTATGTGGTGAATATGCCGGATTCGCTGAGCATACGCGTGGTTCCATCATCATATAATGGCAGAGAGCTTCCCGTGGTTTTCAGCGGTAAAAGGTCCGATGAATCAGAGCAAATCAGCGTAGCGGATGCAAATGACGTTCCCCAACCAGCCTACAAGGCATATAGACTGCAATTGACGGCCCTTCGTCGCCGATAAGAAAGTGCTAGATCACATTCATGGTCTGCTCTTTAATCTTCTCCAATTCGTCTTTCATCTGCACCACAAACCGCTGAATGGCCGCATCGTTGGCTTTGGAACCAATGGTGTTGATTTCCCGTCCGATCTCCTGTGAGATAAAGTTTAGCTTTTTACCATTGGCCTCTTCTGTGGCCAACACCTCCAGAAAATAGCTAAGGTGATTTTTCAGCCTGACTTTCTCCTCCGAAATGTCGAACTTTTCAACGTAGTACATCAACTCCTGCTCAAAGCGGTTATGATCGAACGTTTCGCTGTCCAGTAATTCCTTCACGGCGGTATGCATCCGGTCGCGCACAGCCGGAATTCGCCGAACATCCTGCTCCTCAATGTCGGCCAGCCGGTCGGTAATGATCTGAATGTACTCTTGAAATTTATTCTCCAGCACAGCTCCGTCCTGCCGCCTGAACTCGTCGCACCGGCGCAGGGCCTCTGCTACTGCTGCCTGAACCGTTTCCCACTCCGACGCGTCCGCCGATGTATCGGCCGATTCTGTGAGGTAGGCATTCGGCTGCTGTAAAGCCAGCTGCAGTACGTCGCTATCCGAAAATGTCATGCGCATGCTGTTGGCCGTTTCTTTCAGATCATTGACGTAAGCTGCCACCAGTGGCCGGTTGATGGTCGTGCCCGGTCGCACGGCCTGGGTTCGGGAAAGGTTGAGCGACAAATCCACTTTGCCGCGCTCCAGGTGCTGCGTCAGCAGGGCCCGCAGTTCAATTTCCTTATCAGCGAACTGACGGGGCATTCGGCAATAAATGTCTAAAAACTTTGAATTCAGTGTTTTAATCTCTGCCGTAACGGCCAGACCACCGGCTTCTACTGTTGCGTTGCCGAAGCCAGTCATTGATTTTAACATACTACTGTTTGTTAGTGAATTTGTGCGTAACGTTTAGGTGTGTTTGCATTCCGGGCCGTAAATCTTTAATCCTAAACGCACCGTGACAGCACTTATTTGGGTACCGATTGTTTTCTGAGCGCACCAGCGTCCAGTTCCATGGACTCCTTCCGCTGCCGGGCTACATCAATGGCGGTATAGATAGCCTGGAGCATAGATGTTTCATCGGCAAGGTTCTTGCCAGCAATGTCGTAGGCTGTTCCATGATCAGGAGAGGTACGTACAAAGGGCATTCCGGCGGTGAAATTCACCCCCTCCTCAAAGGCAATGGCTTTAAACGGAATCAGACCCTGATCGTGATACATGGCCAGCACGGCGTCGAAATTTCTGTAGTTTCGGGTGCCGAAAAAACCGTCGGCAGGGTAGGGACCAAACACCAACTGCCCTTTGTTGCGTAAATCGGTTAGCAGGGGTTTAATGATATCCTGCTCCTCATTGCCCAAAAGGCCCTCTTCGCCTGCATGGGGGTTTAGACCCAGCACCGCAATTTTAGGTTTCTCAATGCCAAAATCCTGCTTGAGCGACTGCATCATCAGGCTCAGTTTCCGGGCGATGCGTTCGCGGGTAACGTACTGTCGGACGCTCCCCAGCGGTACGTGTCCTGTCACCACCCCAACGCGCAGGATATCGCTCACCATAAACATTAGGTTATCCGCTACGTTGAATTGCTGGGCCAGGTATTCGGTATGACCCGGAAACTGAAACTCTTCCGACTGGATGTTATACTTGTTGATGGGAGCCGTTACAAGCGCGTCTATTTTACCGTCTTTCAGATCATCGACTGCTCGCTGCAAACAAGCCAGCGCGGCCTGACCGGCTTCGGGAGTAACCTGACCTGGCTGAATGTCCTGGCTCTGGTCGGGCCAGCACGTAATGACATTCGTTAATTTATGGCTGATCTGCCCAACCGTCGGTGCTCCGTTGAGGTTCCAGTCTTTCAGGTCTAGCAGATTACGGTACCGGTTCAGTATGCGCATGGAGCCATAGATAACGGGTGTGCATAGTTTTTGTAACCGATTGTATTGCAGTGCTTTCAGGACTACTTCGGGGCCAATTCCGTTGTAGTCGCCGAGTGAAATTCCGATCACCAGCCGATCATCGCTTCCCGGGGAGTCGGTTGCCTGACCAGTCTGGCCGTTAGGGTCACCACCGGGTATAGGAAAGCGGTCATCACGGGGCTGGCTTTCCGTGTCGCGTTCGGCCAGGTAGCGCTCACGGGCATCGCCCCCCCGGTCGCGGGCGTTAGGGCGGCCATCATTTCGGTTGCTACGTCTACCCGCATCACGCTGGGCGTTATCCCGCTGTCCTGCATTGTGCTGGGCGGCATCCCGTTGTCTTGGATTCCGCTGGTCGGCAGTTTGCCCCTCAGATTCAGGTCTGCTACGTGGTTCGTGCTCCCGTGGCTGGGAGGAGGCCTCCCCGGATCCATCAGTACGCTCGGGACGGTTGCCCCGATGACGACCATTTGGCTGCCGTTGGTGTCGGTTATTCGGGTGCTGAGAAGCATCGCCACGAGGATTACCCTGCTGATCCCCCACTAATGGCTGTTGAGTCGCTGATTGGCCGTTGGTCCCCTCATTATTAGACGGTTGCTTCGGCAACGGGTCAGATAGAGGTTGGTTCAGTTCGTCGGGTTGGCGTTGTTCCATGTACTTTTATTAGTTTCGCTGCTTCAGTGGGACATAATCAGTCCCGGCAGAAATCGTAACCCGGAAACCGCTCAGGTAGTTGAGACGATGCGGGCACATAACGAATTACTGCTCCTTGTATCCATCGCAAGTTACGAAAACACTACGGATGTCCCAGACCCCGCCTGCCATTCTCATTGCCGACGAAATGCACCCATCACTTTTTACGCTGCTGCGCGAAGCGGGTTTTACGTATGATTATCAACCCAGCCTGACGCGGGCTGAGCTGATCCGGCAACTCCACCTGTTTGCTGGATTGATTATTCGCAGCAAAACCACGGTTGATAGTGAACTACTCAGCCAGGCACCAAACCTTCGCTTCATTGGTCGGGCCGGGGCCGGATTGGACCTCATTGATCTGGCTGCTACGGAACGGTTGGGAATCCGGGTGGTTCATGCGGGAGCTGGTAACCGCGACGCCGTTGCCGAACAGGTTGTGGGAATGCTGCTGGCGTTGCTGACAAACATCCTGCGGGCAGACCGTCAGGTGCGGCAGGGAATCTGGGATCGCGAAGGAAACCGGGGCTACGAACTGGGTAATCTGACGGTGGGCCTTGTCGGGTATGGTAACAATGGTAGTGCTACGGCCCGCCGGCTTAGTGGTTTTGGGTGCCGGGTGCTGGCCTACGACAAATTCCTGACTAGCTACGGCGATTTATACGCGCAGGAGGCCAGTATGGAGCAACTACTGGCAGAAGCCGATGTCTTAAGCCTGCACATACCACTTACCGACGATACACGGATGCTGGTAAACGATGACTTGATCAACCGCTTTGCCAAACCATTTTACCTGATCAATGTGGCCAGAGGAGAAATTGTGTCCCTCTCGGCGGTGGTGCAGGGCCTGGAATTAGGTAAGATACGTGGGGCCTGTTTGGATGTCCTGGAGAACGAGAAATTATCCCGGCTGACCCCCGACCAGCAGACCCATTTCGATTACCTGCGTCAGTCCGATCGGGTCGTGTTAACCCCCCACATTGCGGGATGGACTCACGAAAGTTACATCCGAATCAATGAGGTGCTGGTTGAGCAGTTGGTGGAAATGAGCCGTTTGCCGTAACTGGCCGATGTACTTATTTTGTTACCGTAAAGCTAGTGGTGCTACAGTTTGTTCCGGCTTCATTGGTCACACAAATTGGTCCTGTGATGGCACCAATAGGCACGGTCACGAGTAATTGACCATTCTCGTCGGCCGTGAACTTAGCCACACCCGAAGAGCCATTGCCAAACCGGACATCCTGTGCAGTGGACAGGTTCTGGCCTGTCAGCAGGATTGTATCGCCTACTTTAGCCGCTATCGGTGCAAAACTAGTGAGCGTAATCAATCGGACCACCGTAAATGGACTCGTTATGGTTTCGCCGGCCGCATTAACAATCCGCAGTGGCCCGGTTTGCGCACCATTAGGCACCAGCACCCACCGTTCGGTATCTTCGTTTTTTCCTCCTTCTGCCGGTGTTACGTTGGTGCCACTGAAGAATATCTGGGCATTCAATAGAAAATCACCCCGTAGCGTTACGCGGTCGCCGGGTTTGCCTTTGGCCGGCATCATATCCGTAAGGAGGGGCTTTTGCACCACAACCAGCGGAAGGGTAGATGTAGCCGAGCCGGCCCGATTAACAACGGTAATCGGGCCGCTGGTACCGTCGGCCGCTACGTTCACAAAAAGTTGTGAACCCTCGACCCGATCGGTTATCGGGACCGACTGGCCGTTGATGCGCACGTCAGTAATGCGGTGTAGATTTTGACCCGAAATAGTAATAGCACGACCACGTATCTGGCGAGTTGGACTAACGATAATATCGGTTGGTATTTGGAAATAGAAGAATCGGTCTGTGCTGGTGTGAGTGCCGCCAGCACTGTTAACTGAGACGAATACTATCCCTGGTGCGGGTAGTTTTGGCACGGTGGCGTCAATCTCCGTATCGCTCAGAATACGAAACTGAGCGGGTGTTGTGCCAAACGATACCGTCGTTACGTCGCGCAGGTTCTGCCCCGTCAGCCGCAGTATCTCACTGGCAAAACCATCACTGACGCCAAGTTTGGTAATAAACGGCGGCTGCACGACCTGAACCGTGTCGGCGCTGGTTGCAATCAGTTTCTCGAAAACGGTTACCGTAACTCGGCCCGATTTGGCAAATTCCGGAATGATAGTTCTGATTTCGGTGTCTTTTACAATCGTTTTGGCCCGGTCCATGTGCTGGTCATTGATACGCACGATGGCATCCAGCAGGTTAACTCCCTGAATGATGATTTCAGCGCCAGGTCTGGTCACTTTTGGTGAAATTTGGCTAATTTGAGGTGTACCGGCCACAATGAAACTACCCGTTAGCATGCCGCCGGCCGTTTCAACCAGAATGGTCATTGGTCCGTGGGGCAGGTTATTGGGCACGATAACAGTCAGTTTCTGGGCTGAACTGTCCCGGGTAACAGCCACGGTTTCTTTAAAGAGGGCATCCCTGAATTTGACCTGCCGGAGTTGATTCAGGTAACTGCCCGTCAGTACGACTGCCGTGCCGGGCAGCCCGTTGCCGGGCGTAATGTCTGTAAGCGCCGGGGGAGGCTGCTGGACCTCCATGGGCAGCGGATCGGAAGTGCCCTGGTCGTTGCGGACCCGAATCTGCGTATAGCCGGGTGCTACGGGTGGTACAACGGCCCGAATGGAATGGTCATCCTTAGCCAGAATAGTAGCCGATTGGGCCGTTGCGCCGACGCCCACCATCACGGTTGGATCTAGGCCAAACTGATAGCCCGTGAGGTTTATTTCCTGACCAACAAAGGCTTTGCCGGGTGTAAGACCGGTGAGTTCAGGCGGATTGTTCTGGATACGGCAACCCCAAATGGCAAGAAGCTGCAGCAAAAGAACAGAAAGCAACCAACGTGATTTCATAAACGGCAAAAGCAGGCATTAGCCCGGCATTATCGGGTAAAATTAGCCAATTTGAACGACCAAAAACCATTTGTTTCGAAAGCCTGTTAGAGGATATAGCTAATGACGGGTGTATAATGACCAATGATTCCCACCATCGCCACCCTCATTTGTCATTACCCATTCTTTATTTTTTAGTTGATCTCAATGAACTACCGCAACCTGAAATCATCGAATTTAGTCAAAATAACAACCCTTGGCGAACTCAAAGCCGCTGGGTATTTACCCCGACCAATTAAGCAGGAGCTTCGGGAAAATCTTATCGAACGAATTAAAAACAAGGAAGTGGTTTTTCCTGGTATCTGGGGATATGAGGACACAGTTATCCCGGATGTAGAGCGGGCGATTTTGTCTATGCACCACATCAACCTGCTGGGCCTTCGTGGTCAGGCCAAAACCCGAATTGCCCGCCTGATGGTTAACCTGCTGGACGAGTACATTCCCGTCGTGGCCGGTTCTGAACTGAATGACGATCCGCTGGAACCGCTATCCCGGTTTGCCATCGACCTGATTGCCGAGGAAGGCGACGCTACGCCCGTTTCGTGGCTGCATCGCAATGACCGCTACACCGAAAAGCTGGCCACGCCCGACGTATCGGTGGCTGACCTGATCGGCGATGTGGACCCCATTAAGGCCGCTACGCTGAAACTACCCTACTCTGACGAGCGGACTATTCACTTCGGGCTGATTCCCCGATCACACCGCTGTATTTTCGTCATCAACGAACTGCCCGATTTGCAGGCCCGCATTCAGGTATCGCTGTTCAATATTCTGCAGGAGGGTGATATTCAAATTCGGGGATTTAAACTCCGGCTGCCACTCGACATTCAGTTTGTGTTCACGGCCAACCCCGAGGACTATACCAACCGGGGCAGTATTGTGACACCGTTGAAGGACCGGATCGACTCCCAGATTGTGACTCACTACCCAAAGTCAATTGAGATTGGCCGGAAAATAACGATGCAGGAAGCCGTGGTCAAAGATGAGCAAAAGGGAATGGTGAAAACCAATGAACTGACGGCTGATCTGATCGAACAAGTGGCCCTGGAAGCTCGTGAAAGTGAATATGTGGACGCCAAGAGTGGTGTGTCGGCCCGGATGACTATCTCTGCCTACGAAAACCTGCTCTCCTCGGCCGAACGGCGAACACTGCTTAACAGCGAAAAAGATACGTATGTCCGCATTGCCGACCTGTATGGAGTTGTGCCGGCCATTTGCGGCAAAGTTGAATTAGTGTATGAAGGAGAGGTAGAAGGGCCGGTCATTGTTGCGCAGAACCTGATTGGGAAGGCCATCCGTAACCAGTTTTTGCAGTATTTTCCCAATCCGGAAAAAGCCAAAAAAGACAAACGCGGAAATCCGTACAAAAAAATAACGGACTGGTTCAGCGATGGCAACACCATGGACATTCTGAATGACCTGACAAACCGCGACTACGAAGCCCGATTGAAAACCATTGATGGTCTTGACGACGTAGTGGATCAGTTTCATCCAAAGTTAGCCAAAGCCGAGAAGTTGTTTATGATGGAGTTTGCCCTGCATGGTCTGGCCGAACACTCCCTCGTGGGTAAGAAAGCCATGGACACTGGCCAGTCGTTCAAAGACCTGCTCGGCTCAATGTTCGACCCAAAAAGTAATTTTGGTGAGGAAGAAGACGAGAGTGATGACCGGTATTAGGTTCCGGATCTGCTTGTCTCTCCAGGTAAATAAGCCATACGTTCAAACAAAAAAGACGGCCAGAGAACTTAATCTCTGGTCATCTTTTTTGTCTGAACGTATCGTGCCATAAGACCTTTTATTAGCGTTTAGTCTCTTACTGGAAAACGCTGGAGTTGTTGTTCCAAATCCTGGATGGCTCGCTGTAGTTCACGTTTATCGGGTGCAACAGGAAGATAAAACGGGGTGGTGTCGCGCTGCCAGTTTGGGCGGGCGTCGGAGCCAAGTTTTATGCGAAGCCGGTAGTCGCCGTGGCCTGGAGAGATGTTGTTGAAACCCAAAGCTGGTTCAACAAAGGTTAACTTAGGGGAGATCTCATTGCCGTTAACCACCGATCGCATCCATTTCAAGAGCAGTTCTATTTCCCATGTCGAAAGAATAGGCGCTGTACGAACGCACTCATCATCATAATACTTGGCTTTGAGACTGACAATAAGCCAGTTTCGATCCATAAAATAAGGCGAGTCACTACATTCATAATCCAGAATGTTCAACTCGAAGCCACCTTCGGGTCCAGTAAGTTTCATAGGTATAAGAGAGTAGAAGAGGAAGGTTCAATAGAGAGCAGCTAAGCTCGACACCAAAGGGTAAACCAGGAGACAATTGACGTAGCTGTGGTAATGGATAAACCCAGACTAGCATTTGAGCAGTTCCTGGAGTAGGCTGGCTAAGAAGCACCCCTTCAACTATTCAATTACACAGTACTACGTCTTCTTCTGCCTGCTACGACATCGTAGAACGGTAACTTAATGAGCTTATTAAACTTGAGATTATAAATATAAGAAAAATAAATACTCCGTAGTGTTACCTAAATATGAAATTAACAGGAAATTAATCAAAAAATTCCTCGACTCTTTACCCACTCGTCAATTGGTTAATACGAAAGCAAGTAGCAGCTTTCAAGGTGCTGCATTATAATGCTGTAATGACCCTTTTTTTGTGTTTGCCGATTTAACTCTATAATTTCACCACGTCAAATAAATACGATCCCCAAGCCATATGTCAGCCTCCAAACGCGTCCTGATTGCCGAAGATAGTTCCGTTATTCAGAATCTGGCCCGTAAAATACTTGAGTTTCAACACTACGACATTACCGCCGTCAAAAATGGCGAACAGGTAATACAGATTCTGGAAAAAGAAGATTTCAGTATTCTGTTATTAGATATAAATATGCCGATTATGGATGGCATGGAGTGTGTTCGGCGCGTGCGGGCCATGCCCGAAAAAGAGAAGGCCTCGGTCCCCATCGTCGCTATTACGGGCAATGCCAAAAACTATACAGAAGAAGAATTCAAAACGGCTGGTTTCAACGATGTGTTGGTGAAACCCCTCAATTTTGACCGGTTGGTGGAGGTAGTGAATCAACTTACTGATAATTAACGTGTAAAAGGCTCAGCGAGTTAAGAAGGGATCGTGTAAGCCTTCCATTTTCCTTTGCTGGCCTTTTATAGTTTCGCCTTTATGCTGATCACACTGCTGGGCACGGGAACATCGTCGGGGGTGCCGCTGATTGGGTGTGAATGTGCCGTTTGCCAATCCGTCGATTATCGGGATAAACGACTTCGTTCATCCATTCATATCGCAGTCGACACTCGTAGCTTTGTGATTGATACGGGTCCCGACTTTCGGCAGCAGGTGCTGCGGATGCGACTCAAACAACTCGATGCCGTTTTATTTACTCACGAGCACAAAGACCATACGGCAGGGTTAGACGAGATTCGGGCTTACAACTTTCGGTCGGGGCAGGATATGCCGCTCTATGCCCGTTCCACCGTTCTGGCTCAGTTGAAACGCGAATTTGCTTACATTTTTGCCGATCATAAATATCCTGGTGTTCCACACGTACGGACTACTGAAATCAGTAATGAGCCATTCGATGTGCTGGGGATTCAGTTCATCCCAATCGAAGTTATGCACCATAAATTGCCCGTGTATGGCTTTAGAATCGGTGATTTTACCTACCTAACCGACCTTAACTACATTGCCGACAAAGAGTTAGAGAAGGTGTTTGGCACCCGCGTCCTAGTGCTCGATGCGCTCCAGCGCACACCCCATATCTCTCATTTTACGCTCGATCAGGCTGTTGCTATAGCAAAGCGTATTGGAGCCGAAAAGACTTATTTTACCCACATCAGCCATAAGCTCGGACTTCACCGTGAAGTGGAAAGAGAACTGCCTTCCAACATCCGGCTGGGCTACGATGGCCTTCAAATACGCCTGTAAAAGCACAGGCGTGGTTCGGTAAAAAGGAATAGTCGGACTGCGCCCATAGGCTGGGCTCACAACAAACCAATCGGGTTCACGCTACGTTATCAGCCTACAACCTAACGCTAATGCCGACTCTTGTTAAGCCCTCCCGGCTGTTTTCGGATGAACTTTTAATCCACTATCGCCAGCAGGGAGACGCTCCCGCTGATGCGGTTATTGCCTCTGTTACAGAATCGGGTGGGGCAGTGGCTCTCAGAACGCTGATGAACTGGCTGACCGATACCGCTGACTTCGGTCTTGTAGGTCAACCCGATGTAGTTCAGTCTTTTTTTACGGACTACACCAAACTACCTGACTGGGCTGATCAAGAGAGGATGAAAGCGGGCAGGGTATTATTTAAAAAACACGCTGGGCTAATTGGTCTGATACTGGGTACCTATTCACTGCCGTATACCTACATGGGCGCTAATGGCGTTCAATTGCTGTGGCTTACGGAGCGAATCAAAAACGACACGGTCCGCCGGTTACAGGAAACGGGAGAGTGGGTGTTTGGCGTAAATAATTCCAAAGAGTGGACTAGTGGTAGAGCGATTGCCCGCACACTTAAAGTACGTCTGATTCATGCTGGGGCACGCTGGTTTGGTCTGCATTCAGGGCGGTGGAACCCCGAATGGGGCACTCCTGTCAATCAGGAAGACATGGCCGGAACAAACCTGGCGTTCTCGTACATCGTCCTGCGTGGGATGCGCAAAGCGGGAATTACTGTTACGGAGCAGGAGGAAGAAAACTATCAGCATCATATCAACGTAATTGGTTATTTGAATGGCGTCACGGAGGAACTATTGCCAGCCAACCTGCGTGAAGCCTACCATCTTGACCGGGCTATTGCCCGGCGACAATTTTCCTCCTCTGAAGCGGGAGTTGGCCTGACCCGCGCCCTGCTCGATGCTATTGCCAAAATTGGCAGCACCACAACTGACCGTCCCGAATCCATTCGGAACCTCGCAGCCGCTCAAATGCGTTTGTTTTTAGGCAACGCACACGCCGACGCGCTTGGTATTCCGACCGTACCAATCGAGAAACGGATTGTGAACGTAATGAGCCGCTTGCCCATTTTTCCAACTCAGTTACTGGGCTTATAAGGTTGTTGTATCACAAACAACTTTATAGACCATAGCATATAAAGCACGAACTTGTACCAGTTAGACCCTATTGCTGCCCTAGCCACCGCACCGGGTATTGGTGCCATCGCCATTGTGCGGGTGTCAGGTGAAGGCGCTATTGACATTGTAAATCGGATGTTTGGCGGGAAAGACCTCACGCAGCAGGCATCACACACGGCTCATTTCGGGACACTGCGCGAGCGGACCGACAAGAAGGACGTTGTGGCTTCAGACGGCATTATTGATGAAGTGCTGGTAACGGTGTTCCGGTCGCCTAAATCTTTCACCAAAGAAGACCTCGTCGAGATATCGTGTCACGGTTCGGAATTTATTATTCAGCAGATTCTTAGACGGCTTACCCAGGAAGGCGTTCGGTTGGCGCGGCCGGGCGAGTTCACGCAGCGGGCATTTCTGAACGGGCAGTTTGATCTGGTGCAGGCCGAAGCGGTAGCCGACCTGATTGCCTCCGATTCTGATGCCAGTCACCGGGCCGCGCTCACCCAACTACGCGGAGGATTTTCCAGACAGCTCAAAACGTTACGTCAGCAACTAATTGATTTTGTAGCACTGGTTGAATTGGAACTGGACTTTGGCGAAGAAGACGTCCAGTTTGCCCATCGCGATCAGCTCCGGCAATTGATGGTCGATATTCGTCGGGTTTTGCATCCGCTAATCGACTCGTTTTCAGTAGGAAATGTCATTAAAAATGGCGTGCAGACTGTGATAGTTGGTAAACCCAATGCGGGCAAGTCTACACTACTGAATGCTTTGTTAAACGAAGACAAGGCAATTGTTTCGGCCATTCCGGGTACCACCCGCGACGTAATTGAGGATGAATTGTTTATTGATGGCATTCGCTTTCGACTCATCGACACCGCGGGTCTGCGCGAAGCGACCGATACCATCGAAGCCATTGGCATCGAACGGACTCAGCAAAAGATGCGTGATGCTGCACTGGTAGTGTATCTTTTCGATGGGCTGAACATTGCGTCCAGCGAGTTACAAATTGCTATAAATGAGGTACGGCAATCTGGTAAGCCTTATTTATTAGTGGGGAATAAACTGGACGCGCTGGATGATATCAAACGCCAACAATTGGAAAAGGCTGCGGCCGAACCGATCCGCTGGATTTCTGCTGTGGAGAAAACGTACCTAGATGAGTTGAAAACGGCGTTGTCATCTCGTGTTCGCACTGATTCGGCCGTGCAAATTGGCAGTGCTGTGGTAACCAACGCTCGCCACTATGAACACCTTATGGGTACTGATGATGCGTTGGCCCGCGCTCTTATTGGATTAGACGCGGGTACAACACCCGATTGGCTGGCTATGGACCTGCGCGTGGCGTTACAGCACCTCGGCGAACTTACCGGAGAGATTACCAGCGACGATTTGCTAGACTCTATCTTCAGCAAGTTTTGTATTGGAAAGTAACTACACTCGGTAACCCTGTTGTATCATTCTGCCAAATGCCACCTAAAGCCCTATGACAGGGCTTTTTGCATATATTTTAGTACTGTTATTATGAGTGATACCACTTGCTTTTTCAGTATATATCTGTACCTTTATTGTACCTCATCACCGGGCAAATAGTAACCGCCCGGTTTTTTAGCGAAATTATGCAACATATAGCAACATGTGGCACACCCCGGCAACATCTCGCTACCTGCTGCAACTTAATGGACGAAACAGGTATACGGGTATGAGTTCAAACATCAGGGTAAGGCGAATCTGTGAGCAGTGCGGGAATGAATTTGAAGCCCGCACAACCGTCACAAAGACATGTAGCGACACCTGCGCCAAGAGAGCATATAAAGCCCGCCAGCGAGCCGTAAAGGCCACTGTGAGCAATGAGCAGACCCGGCGTATTATCGTGAAGCCTATGGAAGATATTCGGGCCAAAGAGAACCTGAATATTGCCGAAGCCTGTAAACTCTTAGGCGTTAGTCGGTGGACAATATGGCGGGCTATAGGTTCAGGTAACCTCCACGCTGTGAAGTTGGGTAGGCGTACGCTCATACGCCGTTCGGACATCGACCAGTTATTTGAACGGCCCGCCATCCTAAGGGAGAAAAACCGACCAGCACCGGTTGCACTGTCTGACTGCTATACCCTCGCCGAGATTCGCAATAAATACGCCATTTCATCAGCGGCACTTTATGACCTCATCCGGCGCAATGATATTCCAAAGCAGTACAGTGGTCCATATGCATACGTGCCCAAGACCCGAATTGATGAACTTATGATGCCCACACTCATACAGCCATGATTAAAGTCCACCTACGCAAAAAGCCGATCAGTGACGGGCGCAACAGCCTGTATTTAGACTACTACCCGGCAATTCCTCATCCTGACACAGGCAAACCCACACGGCGTGAGTTTTTAGGGCTGTATGTATTTAATCGGCCCAAGACGCCCGCCGACAAAGACCAAAATAAAGAGACCCTGACGCTGGCTGAGAATATACGCGCCACCCGGCAAATTGAGGTGCAGATGGGTGCGTATGGGTTTCTGTCCAAAAAGACGATGAATAGCTGCTTTGTGAAATACTGTGAAGGCTTGGCCGCAACACGTACGGGCAGCAATAAAGAGGGATGGGGGAGTGCTTTACACTACTTGCGCGACTTC
>JAQBNX010000434.1 GCA_028288385.1 Spirosoma sp. | reverse complement strand
CTAATCAAAAAAAAGTAACAAGCTCGTAAAAATAAAAACCTCATAAAGTCTAAGAAAACATTGCCTTGAGTATTAGTCTGCCCAAACTAGCTATTCGCTATACTCAGCGCAATCATCCAGAGGATTTGAACCATAATTTGACGGTCAAGCCAGAGATTTCTACATAGCGTAACTCGTAGTTTAATCGCCTATCTTTCCCATCGATTGCGGTTGTGTAATCTAATTCAACTTGTTCTATCAATTGAATAACCGGCTTCACTTTCTTTTACGACTAATATGTGCCGCAATCTCGACAATTTTGTCGATAAAAAAACGGCTCTCCAAACTCATCCTGCCTCCCGCTAGTAGGTTTACCACGAGCACTTTGTCAAGTCTACTAACTGTATTTATAGGGTTAATTCACCCTATAAATACAGTTAGTAGATCTATGTCACATGATAACAATCAAACAAAAGTGAGTCAGGCGTTAAATATGACTTTTAGTAACTAATTGAGTGATCCTGTTTCATAGCGGCATCAAGGCGCCTTTTCCCTGTTCTACCTGCATACGTTGCTCAACCATCAACCTGGCTACACTTTCCATCCTATAAGTTGCCTTCCAACCCAAATGCTGATGAGCTTTAGTCGGATTAGCATGGCCTTCAGCAATATCGGTCGGGCGAAAAAATGATATATCGATGCGGACATGGTCTTCCCAGTTTAACCCAACCGTTCTAAAGACGACGTTGATAAAGTCTCTTAACTTATTGGTTTGACCCGTCGCAATAACGTAGTCATCGGCCTGCTCTTTCTGAAGCATTTGCCACATGGCTTCTACGTAATCGGGTGCCCAGCCCCAGTCACGGGCAATATCAATATTCCCCAGTGTTAGAGCCTCTTCAGAGCCATTTGCAATCCGGCAGGCAGCCGCTACAATCTTTTGCGTCACGAACCGTTCGGGCCGCAGGGGCGATTCGTGGTTGAAGAGAATGCCCGTGCTGGCCTGAATTGAATAGGCTTCTCTATAGTTGGCCACTTGCCAGAAAGCAGCTGCCTTAGCAACGCCGTAAGGGCTACGCGGCCGAAAAGGTGTCAGTTCATCAGCCGCTACGTTCCCTGTGTCACCAAAGCATTCGCTGGAACCCGCATTGTAGAATTTTATGGGCATATTGCTAAAGCGGATTGCTTCGAGTAGATTAAGGGTGCCAACACTAATGCTTTCCAGCGTTTCTACGGGTTGCTCAAACGACAGTCCTACGGAGCTTTGGCCGGCCAGGTTGTAAATTTCATCTGGCTTTACTTTCAACAGCGTTTGTAATACACTTCTAAAGTCGTTAATGCTTAGTGAGACCAGTTCTATATGCTGTCGAATACCCAGCCGGCTTAAATTGCCGAAAGAAGCCATCTGGGCATCACGAGAACCGCCATACACCTCATAGCCTTTGCTGAGTAGCAATTGGGCCAGATAAGCTCCATCCTGCCCGGATACTCCACAGATCAAGGCTTTTTTCTTCATGCGGTTTGAGTTGATTGACGATGAATGAATACCGGTTGAAAAATTTATACAATACCCTTATAGCGCCTGGCAGGCAACATTAAGGACTTTATTGCCCACTTACATCCACTTTTACATTATATGACATAGCGCCCGTATAAGCGTATCTAGAAATATGGATGCTTCGTGCTGCTTCTTAATAAAACCCTGCTCAATTGGCTTTCAAACTCGGCCACATGCCGTTTGTCCATGACCGATGTTGGTGCGGCCGGTAAGCGACGCTTAAAAACCAAATTCGCCAGCCTGATAGCCGAGTTAGCAGAAAGTTCTATTCGCTGAATAACAGGAACATAATGACCTGAACACGTAACGTAAATGATAGACTAATAAGAATGTATACCAACAAATGAACATGACAATTTGTCGGTGATACGCTTAAACGATAACTATTGGGCTAAAAGTTGAATGGCAAAACTAATGCATTATGCCTTAAACCCGATTCCTGTTCGTTAAGGTATATCCGGGGCCTGCTTCTCACCTTGCAGTCCCACCGCAATACACTAAATTTGTAGAAAAAATTAGTCAATGAGTTGGCCGGTTGATTGGTTGGTCAATCGCTGATTAGCTTATCAATTCACTGACTGATCGACTTATTTAACTGACAAAATGATTAACCTCATAGCCAAATTTTTCGGCACCAAATCGCAGCGGGACATCAAAGAACTCCTACCATATGTCGAGAAGGTAAACACCGAATTTGCCCGGTTGAAAGACCTCTCCAACGATGAACTGCGCCAGGTGTCGCTCGATCTGAAAACACAGATTGCCAATGAGCTAGCCGATATTGATGGTCAGCTGGCCGAACTCAACGAACATGCGTCCAATCCTGATGTGGACGTCAATGAAAAAGAGCAGCTATTTAATCGGATCGACAAACTCGAAGCAGACCGTAACACAGAACTTGAGCGTGTCTTGCTTGACCTCTTACCCCGCGCTTTTGCCGTGGTGAAAGAAACCGCCAGCCGATTTACCCAGCATGAGCAGTTAACCGTTAGCA
>JAQBNX010000423.1 GCA_028288385.1 Spirosoma sp. | reverse complement strand
GCTTAAGTTATTCAGGTAGCTCCATCGATTACCAATATGTTGTTTGGGTAAAACTGCTGAATGGAACGGTAAATACAAGTCCAGTTCTACCTTTGCGGCTAAACACTGAGATTGAACGTGCGAATGTGCAGCGTACTGAACCTGCTAATTTTCGCTCTTTCACTCATTCATTCTTTCGCTTATTGAACATGGAATACCGCATAGAAAAAGACACGATGGGACAGGTGCAGGTCCCGGCCAATGTGTACTGGGGCGCACAGACCCAACGCTCCATCGAGAACTTCCAAATCGCTCAGGACATCAATAAAATGCCCCGCGAGATTATCCGGGCGTTTGCCTACCTTAAAAAAGCAGCCGCTCTCACTAACCTGGACGCGGGTGTTCTGCCTCATGACAAATGCGACCTTATTGGGCGAGTATGCGACGAGATTCTGGCGGGTACGTTGGATGACCAGTTTCCCCTTGTTGTGTGGCAAACGGGGTCTGGCACCCAGTCAAACATGAACGTGAATGAGGTGGTGGCCTACCGGGCCCACGTCCTGAACGGCGGTTCACTCACCGATGAGAAGAAATACCTCAATCCCAATGATGACGTCAATAAGTCGCAGTCGAGCAACGATACGTTTCCAACGGCTATGCACATTGCGGCCTATAAAATCCTGCTGGACGTCACGATTCCGGGCATCACTAAACTGCGCGACACGCTGGCCCGCAAATCGGCCGAGTTTATGCACATTGTTAAGATTGGCCGAACCCACTTCATGGATGCCACGCCCTTAACTGTTGGGCAGGAATTTTCCGGCTACGTCTCGCAACTCGATCACGGCCTGCGGGCCATCAACAATTCGCTGGTGCACCTGAGCGAACTGGCCCTCGGCGGCACAGCCGTTGGTACGGGCATCAACACCCCGCCTAACTACTCCGAAAACGTAGCGAAACACATTGCTACGTTAACGGGTCTGCCGTTTGTTACGGCCGAGAATAAGTTTGAAGCGCTGGCCGCGCACGATGCCATTGTAGAAGCGCATGGTGCCCTGAAAACCGTAGCTGCCAGCCTCATGAAAATTGGCAATGACATCCGGATGCTGTCGAGTGGTCCGCGGGCGGGCATTGGTGAACTGCACATTCCAGACAACGAGCCGGGGTCGAGCATTATGCCGGGCAAAGTGAATCCAACGCAAAGCGAAGCCATGACAATGGTGGCTGCGCAGGTCATGGGCAACGACGTAGCGATTAACATTGGGGGCATGAACGGTCATTTTGAACTTAACGTATTCAAGCCGGTGATGATCTTTAACTTCCTGCACTCGGCCCGGCTCATCGGCGATGTTTGTATGTCGTTCAACGAAAAATGCGCTGAAGGTATTGAACCCATCGAAGCCAACATTAAAAAGCATGTCGATTCGTCCCTGATGCTCGTAACGGCGCTGAATACAAAAATTGGTTATTACAAAGCCGCCGAAATTGCCCAGACTGCCCACAAAAACGGCTCGACGCTCAAAGAAACCGCCCTCGCCCTCGGCTACGTAACGGAGGCCGACTTTGACGAGTGGGTGAAGCCCGGCGATATGGTGGGAAATATCAAGTAGTTACACAACCCTTTCCTTTTCTTACTTTATTCTGAATGAGTAATCAATTTCAAGTACCCTTTACGGTACCCTACGCCATCAATGACCGTTTTGCTAAGTCGGTGGCTTATTTTTCGATGGAGATAGCCGTTGATCAGGCCCTGAAAACATATTCGGGTGGGCTGGGTTTTCTGGCCGGCTCGCATATGAAAAGCGCCAATGAACTCGGTCAGAATCTAATCGGTATCAGTGTCTTGTGGAAATACGGGTACTATGATCAGGGACGAAAAACCGACAATGCCATGGACGTACAGTTTCGGGAGAAAATGTACCATTTTTTACAGGAAACCGGCATTGAATTCACAATTGACGTGTTTGGAAGACCCGTGCGGGTGCGGGCCTACTATCTGGAGCCAAACACGTTTCAAACGGTTCCCCTGTTTTTTCTGACCACCGATATTGATGGCAATGATACGGCCAGCCGGCTGATTTCTTACCGGCTTTACGACAACGATGTGCGGTTGAAAATTGCCCAGTGCATGTTGCTGGGACTTGGAGGGGCTAAATTGATTGATGCCCTCGGCTATGCGCCGGATGTTTATCACATCAACGAAGCGCATGCCTTACCGGCCGCTTTTCACTTGTATCAAAAGCTAGGTACGGCCGCTGCTGTGCGCCGGCGGCTGGTGTTTACGACCCACACACCCGAAGAAGCCGGTAACGAGAAACACGATATCAACCTCCTGAACGAACTTGGCTTCTTTGGTGGGGTGCCCCTAAATACGGTCAGGAAAATAACCGGCATCAAAGACAATACGTTTAATCACTCGCTGGTGGCGTTGCGGTTAAGTCGGCAGGCGAATGGCGTATCTAAATTACACGGAGAGGTAGCCCGGCAAATGTGGAGCCAGTACAAAGGCATTTGCCCCATTACGCACGTAACCAACGCCCAGAACCAGCGCTACTGGACCGACCCCGCTATTGAAACGGCCCGTCAGTCGGCCGATGGTGAGGCTGTTGCTGCCCGAAAGATTGCTCTTAAACAACCGCTGTTTCAGGTTGTTGCCGATCAGGTTGGTAAGCTATTCGATCCAAAGGTGCTGACCTTAGTGTGGGCGCGCAGATTTGCTACGTATAAACGCCCGGATTTGCTGACGCAGGACGCCGAGCGTTTCCATCGGTTGCTTACACAGACTAAATACCCGGTTCAGCTAATATGGGCGGGTAAGCCGTATCCAATGGACAATGGGGCCATAGAGGTGTTTAACCGGTTGTATTACCTGAGTCATTTGTATCCCAACATGGCGGTGCTGACGGGTCATGAACTGGGACTTTCCAAGCTACTTAAAGATGGGTCCGACGGATGGCTTAATACGCCCATCGTTACGCGCGAAGCCTCGGGTACTAGTGGCATGACAGCCGCCATGAACGGGTCTGTTAACATCTCTACCAACGATGGCTGGATATGCGAGTTTGCTAAGCCGGGCGAAAACAGCTTCATTGTCCCAACGGCCGATCCGGCACTACCGTATTATGCCCGCGATGCCCAGGACCGCGATGAGCTTTTCGCCTTGCTGGAAGAAGAAATTTTACCAATGTATTACGACCGCCCCGCCGATTGGAAGGCGCTGGTGCTACGGAGTATGAACGACGTAAATGCGTACTTCGGCGCTAACCGCATGGCCCAAGAATACTATGAGCGGGTTTACTAAGCGAGTATCTTTTATATAAATCTGTTTTAAAATGAAAGCAGGAGGTATCCTCCTGCTTTCATTTGTTTATAAGCATTTAAATTCAATCTCTTATCTTTCTGGTAGCCAATTACTATCAGCATGATCACCCATCTACCGCTGTACGTAAGCCTCGTATTTAGCCTAACGACTCTGCTGACCGTCTGGCTTTATTACCGGGCAACACAGCAGTCAACAACCACCCTCATTGTTTTACTGAGCTGGATGGCCTTGCAGGGAGTACTTGGGCTAACCGGATTTTATCAGGTAACTAATACTGTTCCCCCTCGCTTTCCAGCACTTATTGGGCCACCATTATTGCTAATAGGGGGCTTGTTGCTTACGCAGCAGGGGCGTCGGTACATCAATACACTCCGTCTTGATCGGTTGACATTGCTTCACGTAGTGAGGATACCGGTTGAGGTGGTTTTGTTCTGGCTGTTTGTCGGCAAGCTGGTTCCGCAGGCCATGACCTTTGAAGGCCGCAACTTCGATATCCTATCGGGTATTACGGCCCCTATTATATACTACGTTGGGTTTGTAAAGAGGCAACTACCCCACAACCTATTGTTCGCCTGGAACCTGGTTTGTTTAGGACTGTTGATCAACATCGTGTTAACGGCTGCCCTGGCCGCGCCCACACCATTTCAGCAGATTGCCTTTGAGCAACCTAACAGAGGCATTCTCTACTTTCCATTCATATGGCTGCCGTCTGTCGTTGTCCCCATCGTGCTGATAGCGCACGTAGCGGCATTACGGCAACTGACGAGAAAGCAACAATAACACCTAGCGAGACTGGATTGTAATTCAGGCGTTTAGGATGTTACTGAACTTATTTTCCGTTACACAGATCCAGTAATAGCCCTAGACAAGGTTTACACTCCCTTTTTACTAAAAATAAATCACTCGGCTTTAAAATATAGTGAGTGGTTATCCCGACTATACCTGTAAAGCAGGAAATGACGGCGCAACCCAACGGATGGTCCGATTCAGGTGCGGCTTTATAAGGCTTCCTGTTATAACAAATCATTAAACAAGATAAGATTATGAACATTTGGCGAGTGGGGGGCGTAGCCCTGATGGCTGGACTGGCCCTATTTCTGGTATCTCTGCTGTTAAAATTCCTCCTCATTGGTCTGGCCACCTTTGTGCTGGTCCGGACCATAGGATGGCAGATAGCTAACCGGTCGTTTGGGGCGATAGGGCGGGGCAGATGGGCTTCGGCAGACGTAATATCCATTGATAATCCAGCTTACCGGTCGGGTGGGAGCCACCTTAATTACGGACGTATTATTCCGGTTAGCTAAGCGGCATCCGGTGACAGAAACATTAAAAAATAGTAAACACCAGACTAACACACAATCATGTATCAAAAGCAAGCATTTCAATCAGATCATAAAGGCGGTTGCGGCTCAATGGGTCGTGGCGGATTCGGCGGTTATTGGGGCCGGAGCAAGTTTGGCCGTTTCGGAACTCAGCAGGCCCCGGTCAACATTGAAGAAACAGACACCAACTTTGTCATTTCTTTATATGCGGCTGGTCTCAACAAGGATCAGGTGAAACTAACGGTAAAAGATGATCTGCTGATTATTTCCTACCCAGGTCATGATCAGTCAGCGAACACCGATCAGCCGGGCAACTATACATATCAGGAATACAGCCAACGTTCGTTTGAGCGGTCGTTTCGCCTAAATAACAAGGTGAGTACGGAGCTTATTACGGCTAGCTATGCCGATGGTATTTTGAAGGTAGTCCTTCCCAAGAATCCGGATACAAACAAACCAGCCCAGGCTATCAGTATAGACTAAGTTTATCGGGTCATTCATCAACGAGGGCCAGCACCACATGGTGCTGGCCCTCGTTGATGAATGACCCACTACAGCAATACATATACCTATTATTTGCCCGCTTTTACCGCTTAACTGTATAGAAACCGGTCCGGAACTTTCGGGTTAAAACCCGTTTAGTTTCAACAGTTACTAACAAAACTACCGTTTACTAAATTAGCCCCGCTCTAGTTTATACAAGAAGAAGATAATGGGCATTATTTGGCAATATTGTGGCCTCACAATCAATCCCTTATCAATATGCGTAGTACGATTTTCTATCGACTCTGGTTCTTTTGACCAGCCTATCTGTGAGTGCCCAACAAGACGTAAAAACCGATATTATGGCGGCAAACCAAAAATTCATGACTACATTTCAACAGGGAGCCACAACCATGGCTAGCTTGTACACATCCGATGCTCAGTTGTTTCCACCCAATAGTGATGTTGTCAAAGGAACTGCTGCCATTGGAACCTTCTGGAAAGGCGGATATGATGCTGGTATCAAACGGGCTAAACTTGAAACGATGGAGGCCGAAAAAACCGGCGACCAGGTTGTTGAACTCGGCCGCTATACGCTCTATGGTGCTAATGATGCGCAGATCGATGCGGGTAAGTACGTAGTGGTCTGGAAAAAGGAGGGCGGGCAGTGGAAACTTCACCGCGACATCTGGAATACCAGCGCACCCGCTAGTATGGCAGCTAAATAAGGAATAGCTTTTCGCGCTGGTAATTGAATGAAGGGCAGACACTCGGCCTAAGTCATTCAATTACCAGCGCGAAACGTTCCGTTTATTAGAAAACTGATGTTAGCTGCCGGTTATGTTATTATTTGTTACTAGCCGTTGTGCAGCATA
>JAQBNX010000413.1 GCA_028288385.1 Spirosoma sp. | reverse complement strand
ATGGCTTGCCCGGCTGTGGCGGGTGCGGTAGCCCTGTTGAAACAGCGTTTTCCGGGTATCAATCCGGCGGCCGCCCGTTTCAAAATCACCTCAACATCTACCGATCTGGGCGTTCCCGGCAACGATTCGACCTTCGGAGCCGGGCTGATTAACTGCGACTTAGCTACGCTTTAGTAGCGTTACGCTTCGTTAGATTGTGGGCGGTTGTTCAGGTGATTGATTTTAATAATCGATCACCTGAGTGGCCGCTTTTGATTACCAATGCCTGCCTCATCCGTATCACTACGTCTATCTTACCCATCCTCTTCGCCATGAGTGCTATTTCTGAAGGCTTCGCCCAACGGCTCAATGCAAGCCCCGACGACACCTATTCTGTTATGATTACGCTGCACCCGGACGCAGCCATTAAGCCAGATACCACACTAAAATCGACGAATATTGAGCCTGTCGAAGGGTTGCAAGGCATCTACAAAGCCAGCCTGTCGGGACACGAGATTCTCAAACTCCAGCACAACGACAACATCCAGGCTATCGAATCCGATGATCTGAATTTTCACGCCCTGACCTGATCCTCATCTGGTCTATTACCGTTCGCTCAATCAACTGGAGTGGAGCTGTTGCCATAATAACCCCCAATGCCGACTAAACCAAACACCGGAGCAAAGCCTGTTTAGACGAACTACTTCTTTTGACCGAATCCATTCAAACCGGATTATACTGATTATTCCTAAACCTTAATCAATCATGGAAAACAAAGCAAAGTACCAGTTAGATGACTGGGTGGGGGCTGTGCGCAGTGACCCCAGAAACATGGATCAGTTAACGATGCTACAGGGTTACCTGGGTGCATCGTCCGAAGCGGGTCACATCCGGGTCTATTCCGATGACAGCCTGAACACGTTTGTGGAAGTACCCGAAGAAGCCATTTTGTATTCCGTAAAAATGGCCCCGGCTGAGTCGTCGCTAGGCGGCAGTAAATTGTGGCTCCGGGCTGACGCGGTCATTACGTTCGGCGATCCTAAACTGGCTAACCGGCCGAAGAGCACCTTCCTCGAAGGTGACATTATGCAGCAATATGGGGCCAGCCCGGCGGGCCAGACCGATATGACCCAGATGGCAGGTGCCATGGGTGGTCAGGGCGACACGACGGGACAGAGAGTACAGGCTATGGCGACGAATCTGCAAGTATTTTGCCCTCCCCAGGCAACCCTCGCTGCTCATGCTAGTGTATGTCTGATTTGTCCACCAAGCAGAGTGGTAATCTGTCCACCAAAAACGGTGATTGCCTCCTGCTTCCGGACGATCTGTAATCTGCTTACCTGCCGCCGGACCCTGTGCGGACCGCAAAGTTGTATTCCAGTTCTATGTGGTGGTGGCGGTTGTCAGCTAGGCACTCAGATCACCGGTACCAACTCCATTGCCTGCGGACCCGGCTTGCCCGGCGGTCCAGTGGTTAATCCTGGTTTTGCGCCAATGGGTGGTCAGCCCGACACGACCCAGATAGGCGGCTACTACGGGACGTTCAACCCGTATATGTACTGATTGGCTTTCCTCACCTCCAACCCCTCGCCCATGAAAGAGGAGTTAGAGGTGAGGAAAACTCATCAATTATCCATCCCACTCCACATATCCTGATTGTATGCTGCTCACTGGTTTCAACATCGCCCATTATTTACTGGACAAAGGCTATCTCAGTCCTAATGCACTGCTTGACGGCATGTTTACGGCGCACCAGACGTCCAGTCGTAACACCAATTACCTCATCAACCGGGATCAGGCCAACGGGGCTTTTTTCGTAAAGCAGATACAGGCCTGGGATCAGGAGAAAATCGAAACACTCCGTACCGAAGCGACCTGCTATTGGCTTGCCAATAACGAAGCTGCGTATGCGCAACTAAAAACATTCCTTCCCCGCTACGTCGAATTCGACCCGCAGAATCACATTCTCATTACAGAAGCCATTGACGGAGCTATCAATCTGAACGACTTTTATGTTCAGCAAAAGACCTTTCCGCTGGCGCTGGCCACCCGCCAGGCCGAACTGCTTGCTTCTTTTCACCAGACAATTACCCAGGCAGTGAAGGATGGGCCCAGTCTCCGGCTGTTCCGCAAGCAACAGCCCGTGGTGTTTCTCTGGAGCGCGTCGGGCTTCCCTAACTACGGGGCGCAGCGCAGCCAGGCCGAGCGGCAGATGGTGGAACTCATTACGCAGAATGGAGAGTATATGCAGAAATTAGAAACTGTCCGGAAGCAGTGGCAGGCCACCAGCCTCACCCACGGCGACATAAAACCGGCTAACTTTCTAATCAACTCAGCAGTCTCTCATACCGGTGAGTACGATCTACGGCTCATTGATTGGGAAACTGCCGAAATTGGAGACCCTTGTTGGGACGTAGCGGCTGTTTTTCAAAGCTACCTGTTTTACTGGGTCATGCATGAACCACTGACCGGACAGGCGGGGCCGAGCCAGTATGGATTTCCGCTCGATGTCATGCAGCCTTCCATGCGGCAGTTCTGGCAAACCTACGTCGGGCTAATGGACTGGACCGCCGACGAGGCCCGTACAAACCTGCTCAAAACGGTGGGCTACTGCGCCCTGAAACTTATCCATACCTGTTACGAAAGCATTCAGCAGGCCCCCGCCATGACACCCCACACCGCCCGCATGCTACAACTAAGCCTGAATATGCTGCGCTCACCCGAAGAAGCGATCCGCGCTGTGCTGTGCATTCCCTAAAAGCCAAATCGCCATGCAAACCCACTACCAACACCAAATCACGACCATACTCGATGGCTTGCGCATCGTTCCGGCTCAAGGACGTATCACACTCGTGGCTGATGGCTTCGAAACTAGTTGCCAGCCCGATGCCCTACGCCTAACGTTGACCGACCTGATCTACCAGCATTTTTACTGCGCCACCCAGTCTGTAACCAGCGCAGACCCGGTTAGCGATTCGTTCGTCGATGAACTAAGTCTGCATAACCACACGCTGGAGCGTTTCGACACGCCCTGGACAGTTACCACCGTTGATACCGCCGGCACCGTTTATGCCACCAAAGGCAATAACCGGCGCATGCTATACGCGGGCCAATTTGTCTATGACAGGCCCAAAAGCGGCCCGGTTCAGCCCGGCGACACGCTGCGACTACTACTGCACCCAGAACACCGCGACGCCCAGACTGGCTTCTACTACGTATTCGGGCAAACGCCCGGCGATGAATCGGTGGTGCTGCAAACGCGGCTTTATTTCCATACATCGCCCAGCGGTAGTGCCCGGCTCATAGCCTGGGCAACGCAAACGCTGAATGCGTATCACGTGCCGTTTCAGTTCAAGTGCCTGAACCACCCTGATCTGTACGGGCGCTGTGACTCGGCGGTGCTGTACATTCAGAAACCCTACGTATCGCTCGTGCTGGACCTGCTGGCCGACGCCCTGCCAACGCTGGAAGCGTATCTGCTGCCCGCCGTGCCGCTGTTTACCCGGCCAATAGCTCCAGGTATTGCTTTTGCCGAAAGCCCACCTAATCCAAACGAGAGTTTCGGCACCAGCCGCTGCGGACTGGTTGCTCAGGGTATTGCGAAAGCGATCGAGAACGGGCAACCCGCCGATACGTATCTGGAAGCCATCCGGGCGGTGTTCGACCAGATTGGCCTGTCGCTCGATTGTCCGTATCTCAACCCACTATCCCATTACCCCTACTCCTTTCCCGACTGTTCGCTAAACTGAACCCGCATGGAAACGCTTACTATAGCACCCACTCTACCCATGACTGCTCCTGCCACCAGCACATTTGTGGATATGGCGGCCGAAATTGGTCGGCTCATCTGTCGCGACGCCATCTGGCAGGGGCCGCGCTGTAACTTTCTGACGTCGACCAACGATCCCCAATTTGAGTACCCGAAGCCGTATTTCAAATCGCTCGAAGCCGATTTTTATGCCGGATCGGCAGGGGTAGCTTATTTTCTAGCCGCTCTCTACCATGCCACCGGCGACCGGCTTATTCGTAAAACGGCCCTGGGTACATTACATAACGCTTTGGCTACGTCCCGGCGCATTCCGGCCACTGCCCAGTTAGGTTTCTTCTCAGGCTGGACGGGCATCGCCTACGCGGCCATTCGGGCAGGGCGATGGCTGAGTGATGAAGCGGTTCTGAGCGAAGGCCAGCGACTCCTCACTGACATAGTGAATCTGGATCTGCACCGAGTGGGAATCGATGTAATCGACGGAGCCGCCGGAGCCATACCGGCGCTGATTCAACTGGAGCGGGAGCAGGATTCGCCCCCGCTTCGGTCGTTCATCATTCGGCTGGCCGATCAGTTAGTAAGCCGGGCTGAGCAATCGGCGGAGGGGTGCTCGTGGAATACCATACCCAACTCCGGCTACCGCAACCTGACAGGCCTGGCGCATGGCACCGCCGGTATTACCAATGCCCTGTTCGAAGCCTTTGCGCTAACAGGCAACGCTACTTATCGGGAGACCGCGTTTGAGGGGCTGCGTTACGAAAACTCGTTTTTCGATCAGCAGCAGCAGAACTGGCCCGATTTTAGGATGGAAAATCAGCCCCGCCAGCACGACGCCAGCAAGGGTATTACTGGCCCGGCCTGCTCGTGTTCGTGGTGCCACGGCGCACCGGGCATCGCACTCGCGCGGCTGCGTGGCTACGAACTGACGGGGCTTGCTGCCTTACGCGCCGAGGCTGAAACGGGCATCCAAACCACCGCCCGGCAGCTAACCTGGGAGCACCAACAGAACTTCTCGCTTTGCCACGGCCTAGCGGGTAATGCCGACGTACTGCTCGAAGCCGCCGATATATTCTACCTACCAGACTGGCGGCAACAGGCCGAAGCTATAGGCCAACTGAGGCAGGAACGCTACCAAAAAACGGGGTTATGGGCTAATGGTCTGTATAACGAGTACCAAATCCCCGATTTCATGCTCGGCCTGTCAGGCACGGGCTATTTTTGTCTAAGACTGGCAAATCCAGCTGTATACAGGTCGGTGCTTATGCTGCGTTAGTCCTGCCTGGAAATTTATTGCGCCCCATCGGCCTTTGCCCAGTCAACGGCTATTTTGCCAACCGCAGTGCCGCACTTGGCTCCCTCCTCGTTGTCGAATCGGTAATGAATACCCGCAAACAACCGCGACATGGCCGCTTCGTCGGACTGGCTTTTCAGGGTGGTAGCCTCATTAGGAAATAGGTAACTCAGCACTGTAGACGCTGCTGCCGAGAACGTAGCGTGGCCGGACGGATAACTTGGAAAATTCGGGATGCCGGTTGCCGTCTTAATGGCCGGGTCCATCTGCGATGGGCGTGGCACAAAGTACTTAAACTTGGTATACCAACAGGCCGTTCCGCCGTCCTGCATAGCCCGATTTATTAGAGCATAGGTACGGGCGGCCCTGAGTTCGTTCTGCCCATACTGTCGGATTAAGTCTTCGGCAATCAGGTTCCAGTGCCCGGGGGGCGTATAAGTGCCAGCTCCATCAGCCCAGAAATCGGCGATGCGCCACTGCTCGCGGGTGCGGGTGTCGGCAATAGACCGGACTTCAGCTAAGGCCTGCTTGAACTCAGGAGAGGTGGTAGCCGGGGGTGGACCCGCAGTGGCCCGGAAAATCGCCGTGGAGTCATACCACGTCTTTACATTACCACCCAGTGGCAGCATGGGTGCTCGCGCCGGAATTTCTAAACTAGTCCATTTCACATCATAAGGGGCACTGGCGATGGCCGTTTGCCAGGTGTTATTTACGTCACGGGCTAAGCCAAACCGGTCTGTTTTAGCGAAGGCTATGGCTTTAGCCGCCACAGCCGCTGCGAGTTCTTCACCGGCTTTCACATCGCTGGCTACATTAGCCCCGGCCCATATTCGGCTTTGCTTATGTTCGGCGGCTCTGGCTTTAATCCAGTCGGCTTCCTTTGGGAAAAAGAAGGCCAGCATCTGAGCCGATGCTTCTGCTACGGCGGCATCCTCCGACGGGTATGACGGTACGTCGAGCACCGGTATTAGCCCATTGATGCCCTGACGGGTGAGCGATGGTCGGTTGTACTGGTATTTGGCTTTCCAGGCAACAACCAGGGCGTCATACTGGGCAACGCTCAGCAACGCATACAGCCGGGCCGAGTAAGGCGGGTTGGCAAACGGATTCGTGGCGTCGAAAGGGGCAAAGCTGCCGGTAGCCTCATTGTATAGGGGCGCTACGTTGTATTTAGCGACCAACTGGCGGGCAATCTGGTTCCATCGATTTACACCCCCGGCAGCCCAGTAGTTAACAGCTGCATTATGTTCGGGATTCACGTTTAGCAGACCGTTTTTTATGTCAGTCAGTTCTTTCTGGTACGCATCCGATGTGACGGCCGCAGGCTGTGGCACGGCGACATCAGCCGCCGATTTAAGGGTAATGGTTCGCCAGTTGCCACCGTCGGCATCCGTCGTAGTTGGTTGGGCAAGTGGCAGGATACCTTCATTAATAACCGGCTCCTTACAGCCTCCCAGCCAGAACAGGACACAGGCAACAGTTGAATATAAAACGCTTGATTTCATGTCGTTTGGAAAATTCTGATTATTAAATGCCAATAACAATGCCTCCACTGACGCGCGTAGCCTTGCCGACGTTTTGCCCACTTAACGTAGTGCTATAACCTGCATTTATACCGAGCTTTTTCACAATCGGTAAGAACAGGTTGGCACCTGTGCGGGTGAAACCAACGGCATTGGTAGGAAACGGAATACCGGGGCCAATATCGGTACCTTTGTTATAAGGCGTTTGCCGCTGCACCCAGCCATCCACGTAGAAATGCTTTGTGGCGAAGCCACCCCGAACAATAGCGTCGGTTACGTCCGGTACGTTCACAATAGAGCCACTATTGGGGTTCAGATTGCTGGGGTCGTAGTAATTCGCAACCCGATCGAGGGTAACCTGCCCCCGACGGATGTAGCCAAGCTGACCAGTGAGGAAAAACCCTCCAGCCTTAAAATGGAGTAGTGTTCGGCCGTCCAGATTGCGGGAGCCGTGTCCGATGGCCACCGGTGCATCAATTACATAGTGCTGAAGCGGTAGTGAGTACCCCACCGAAAACAGCCACGACAGCCGGGCGCTTCCTATCTTGTAATCGTATGCTTCCCACCGCAGGGCAGCCGCCAGGTCCTGAAAACCCTCCTGTTTTTGCCAATAGCCTGCGCTGGCTTCGGTATGAACATAGGGTACTGACACAATCAGGTCCAGGTCATACCCTAAGCCATAAACGCCGTACAAATTCAGCGATTTTGTCGAAATCGTTCCGAGATTGGGATTACGCGTTTCGGTTTTGCCGACGTAGTACGTGTCGTAAGCTTCCTGTGCGTATGACACGGCGAAACTGGCTTTGTGCTCGCCTTTCATGAAGCCGTCGACTAACCCCTGCCCGTGGACGAGGCCAAAAGACGTAGTCAGTATAAGAATGGTAAGTTGTATTAAACGCATAATTTCATTTTAGGTATAGTAAAGTTAACCGTTCAAGTTGACCATTCAGTAGCAAAAGGTCGATTCTTCGAAACTGGCCAGTTACCCAACGTACTAAAAAGCCGGCTGGAACGCTGTATTATCCATTTGCTGTCCCAACCGGCCTGGTCATTATTTTCTTAGAACCAGCGCGATACGTTGAACGAAACCAGGTAATCGGCAAAGGCTGCGTCGCCGTGTTTCAGGCCCAGCGGATCGAGCCGGTCAGCATAACTGGTAATGCGGTTGCGGTAAACAGCGATAGGCACCGTCAACGCAGCCGATGTTTTGTGACGCATATAAGCCAGCCCTGGCTCAACCGACACGATATAGCCTGGACGACGGAAGCCCTTGCTGCCACCGAACGCGTCGATGGCTGGTACGCCTTCGAGTCGTCCGCCCAGCATCACCGACAATCCTGGAATAAAACCTATCGCCTGACTCAACCCAACACGGGCGGCAAACTGGTCGGCCACGGAGAACTGCCCTGTTATTGGGTCAATCGTCGTAGCCGTCGGGTTACGCACAACCCCGTTGGTTTCGCGGGGATTGAACAGGTAAAACCCGTTGCTGTAGGCCGTTAGGGTTGGGGTCAGTTGGGCATATCCCTGTAATTCAACACTCACTCCTACCCCGCCATCGCCAAGCTGAATCGACTGGTCGACGGGCAGACTGACGGTATAATCCTGACCTTCTTTGGTCAGCTTGTGAAAACTGTCGGTGGCGCGGTAATTACCAGTTGGTAATTTTACACCCAGCCCTACCGAAAGGTTGGCTTTGGGCAGCGTGGCCGGATTAACGATCCAATAACTGCCCGAGATGCGCAGATCACCAATGCCCCTTGACCGGGTATCGAACCGTTTCTGGTCGGGATTCTGCGCGACAGCATTACCATAGTGTTCGTAGAGCGACGACCGGTCGTTATTTTGAACGGGCAAATTGACCGACACCGACCACCGCAGTGATGGCATGTATGTAATGCCCAGATCAAGGGCGTTTGATACGTTAATGACCTGCGTACCCTGCTCTACACGCTGTTTCTGCTCGACATCCCCCACGAAGTGTTTGTAGGAACGGAAGAAGCGATAGCCCGCCGACACCTGCCAGCGGCCGGACCGCTGTTTAAAAAAGTCGGCCGAGTTTGTACCGACCGGGGCCGTACAGCTCATATGCCGTACTGCAACGCAACCCTGCGCATGGGCGGCAGGTGTATAGAGAACTAGGGCGCAGGCAATAGCCAGCGCAATTGTATAAATAGTTTTCATGAATTGAAATGTCTGAATTGTGAGATGAATCTATATGGACGCCAGCCATATGCGCAGTGCCTGTAATATATAAGGACACACGATCTGAACGACGTCGCAGCCACGCAGCATAGTCTTGTAGCCTTCTATACTACTTTGCCATAGTCCATTCCATATTGTCAGATATGGAATGGACACACAACCGGTGCAGCATACACAGCGGTATGGCATAAACCGGACAAGCAGTCAGGAACTACGAAAAACGTATTGCTAAATGGCAAGGGAAACACCTCAGACCTGGGGAGGGGGCGAATCAATAGGCAGTGATCGAGCCAAAACCGCGACCGATAGGTCGGGGATGCGGATGGTGTTATGCCAGATAGGTGCGAGAAAACGAAATACATCCCGCGGGTTAGGCGAGTATTCTTTTAGCAGAAATTTAAGGAAACGGCTGGCTTTCCGCTGCGAGTCGGTTCCGGCAGCCATGTGGTCATTCAGAAATGACAGCAGGTCGCTTTGCCAGAACGAGCGGCTTGCCGATTCTAATCCGGCAATGAAGAGCGTATCGCCCCGGACCGCCATACTCACTACGTCGTAATAATGGCCCCGATAGCCGAAGCCCCCCGTGGTCGTGTTAGTCAGTTCACCCACATCGGGCCGGTTGGCTAGTGAAACCTGAAATTCAACGATACTATCGACTGACCGGTATACCCGTAGCTTCTCTGAGAGGTCGTGCTCGGCCTGCCACCACGCACCGATGCACACCAGCACGTAGGCCAGCGTGTGGTAG
>JAQBNX010000406.1 GCA_028288385.1 Spirosoma sp. | reverse complement strand
ACGATGACCTGGGCGGGGTGTGAGGCAAAGACCTCCCGCCGGTAGTTTTTACCCTGGTGCTGATACTGGGTTACGGCCACGGCTGAATCCAGGCTGAGCCACCGCCGATAGCCCTGATACGTTGTATCGCCCGATGGATTGATTTGCTCGATGAAAAGGTCTCCCAGTGGTTGGTAGGGCCTGATTCGCAGGGGCTGACCCAGCAGCGTCTGCGTTGCCAGTTGCTGAGCCTCGTCATTTTTACCGGAAAACATCATCTTCTGCACAGCAGGCAGTGCCGTTAGGGCAGACGGGTTGTCGGTGTTTCGGCGGTAGCCGTCCCAGATGGTTTCTTCATTGAGCTGAATCCGTTCCCGCAACACACCACCGAACACCATTGCTCCCATCCGGCCGTTACCCACCGGTAAGGCCTCTACCCAGCCGCGCTTCTCGAAGTGAAAGGTTCGTTGAAACTCCGGAGCATCATAACTAAAAACGGCGGGTTGGTAAGCGGGCCGGTCGAACCAGAGTTGCATGGGCTTTTGCTGTGCCGAGCCGGTAAACGGCAGGAAGAAAGCCAGACCTACTAGCAGGAGCAGTCGTTTAGAGGTATTCATCATTGTTTAAAAGGGCAGTATAGCAGCTTCGTTAGGGAGTTATTTTAGTTGATCCTGGGGCTTTACCCAGCTCCAGAAACGACATGAAGCCCATCAGGGCGCCCCAGTGATAAAATGAATCACTGCGATTAAGGGCTTCGTTGGGTAACCTTCCCATCCCCGACACATGGAAATTCTCGGGTACGTTGCGACTGGTACGCCAGTTTTTAAGTAACAGCTGGTTTGATTTTTCGACCAGTTGTCGCCTGGCCTCCGACAGATCGTACTTTTTCATGCCCAGATAAACCAGAAAGTTGAGTGGAGCCCAGATGCGCCCGCGCCAGTAGTTTTGTTCTCTAAACGCTGAATCGTTACGGGCTACGGATGGCAATACCCATTCGCCCCAGAACTCTTTGGGGTTCAGCAGGTGCTCGTTTACCATGCGCCGGGCTTGTTGAGGGGTGGCTACACCGGCTAGCAGGGGGTAAAAAAGGGTGGGCGATAACCGCTTATTAAACTGACCTGTATCCGTACGGCGATTCAGGAAGATACCTGTTTCTTCATGCCATAAGGTTTGCAGGGCCTTACTGTAGCTGTCAGCGCGGTGTTTGAGTTCAGCAGCTTCGGTGGTGCGATTCATAATCCGGGCTAGTTCAGCGAGGGCCTTACAGTCAGCGACATACAGGCTGGTCAGGCCAACATCTGCCAGTTGCAGTTGATTGGTGGTTGGGTTAAAGGGCACCCCGTCGTACATGGGTGAGTTATCCAGTCCAGATTCATACGCGGCTCCCTGCCAGCTATGGGCGGCTCCGTCGGGTGGCAGGTTGTCTGATCCCCAGCAGAGTAGCCCACCGGTATCACGATGCTGGGGCCACCAGCGATTCCAGCGTAATAGCCGATCAAAGGTTAGTTCAAGCAGCCATTGGTCCTGATATTGTCGGTAGAGTTCCAGAATCACCAGACTCCCAACCGGCGGCTGAGACCGGTCAGGAGACCCGAGTCCGCCACCGGCCCTGTAATTGGGTACCATTCCGTAGCGGTCGATGCCTTTGGTCGCTTCCACGGCGTTGGCGTAGGCCAAAGGCCGATTGTCCAGACCAGCCATATACGCCGATAGGTACGTATCCCAGTCGAAGAGTACGTATTGTCCGCCAAAAAATGTATTCCAGCAACGGCTAACGGGTGCTACAACACCCCGTAGTTCGGGGTCATAAATCGTATTCCAGGCAAGGGCACTCTGTTGAACAAGGTACGTTTCGCGTAGCACACCCCACTTAATCATCGTTTTATCAAAGGCCAAACGCTGCTGGCTGACAATTTTCCGAATGGCGTCGAGCGTACGGTTATTGCCCATTGAAATGCCCACGACCTGATCGAACGCAATACTCAGGTGTTTCGCCATCTGCGGCAGGGTTTCTGCCAGGACCGGGGCAGTACTCCGTACTACATACCGGTGTTTGCCCACCTGAGCCAGTAAGCCATTTTTCTGCTCAGTCACGGTTCCCGTACGATTCCAGAGCATACCCGCCTCTACAACCAATGAAGGGTGACGAGCCGGTAGTTTCAGGGGCGTTATCAGCAGCACAAGACCCGTTCCATCGTGGGCACTTTCTACCCGGAACTGGGTTCCTTCCCAGGTTACGGTGCATTCGGTATAGCTGCCATCATAGGCATGATAGCCTGCCACCACCGTTTCTGAACGTGGCTCTTTAGGCGAGATGTAGGCTTCCTGCAGATAGCGATGGTTAGTTAGCTCATTGCTTTTCAAGCCGATATTCACCCCCAGACCGTGAGGTAACAGCACATGGCTAAGCACAGAACGGGTATTCCAGGTATTCCAGCCCGAAGCCAGTTTAGCCTGTAACTCGCGGTACTTCTGCTCGGGAGTGGTCGTTTGTGCCTTAACCGCATAGGTTATAAGCAACAGCACTACTGATAGTAATGGGCGATGATTCATGCATAGACGAACGTTCACGTTCCGGTAGACATGTTCTCACAATATAGACTAAAGGCAACCAATTGGTTGCCTTTAGTCTAATCGGAACCTATTTAAAGCGGATTGCTCCATCGGTTGGCGTGGTAGCTGATGTCGAAGGCGTATCCACCAAAGGTGTTACCCGGCGAAGGCACCGTGCGAAACCCCCTTGCCCAGATGCTGTAACAGCTGTTTTTGTCAATGATTACGTTCGTCTTGTTTTTCACGACAGTATTTGTGCCTGCCACTCTGAATTCGATGGTATAAATTCCGGGGTCGATGTCGAAAAACTCTTTCACGCCCTTGTAGGCTATGTTCGTCGCCAGCGTGCTCGGTCCCGATGGCAACCCGGCTGTGATATATAGGTCAAGTGGACCCGCATCCGGCGAGTAATTCATGATGCGCACTTTGGCTTTCCCCGGCGTGGGTAACGCAAGGTCATCACTGAGCAGCAAGAATTCGGGTTTTTGAGCTGTGCCCACCGAGTAGACCGAATAGTACTTATCGGCCTCGGTTGGAAAGGTCAGTTCGCCCACTTTGGCTGCTGCACCGGGCGGGTTATTCGACTGCGACTGGGCCGTATCGAAACGCATGGTCATGCTACCCGGCGCAAAAGCTTTGTAGCCGTTGCTCCAGGGAAATTTGATTGGAAACGTGTTGAACTGAACGTTGTTGTAAACGGGAAAAATGGCAATCTCACGCTGGGCCGCTGCAGGTTGAGTAGCTGAATTAGGGGTGGCATTGACAAAAATTATCTTGGCCTTGTCTTTTTCCTCACCCAATACGCCCATCGGTTCCTTCTTCTCGCAGGAGATCAGGTTCAGGCCCAACACCACCAGAGCGGGCAGCAGACATAGTTTAACTAGTTTCATACAAAGGGTTGGTTTAGTAGCCCGGATTCTGGGTCAGCATCGGGTTGTTGGTCAGTTCGATCTTGGCTACCGGAAACAGCAATTTGTCTTTGGTGAAGGCCTCGCGTTTCTGATTTACTTTCAGCGCAGTGTTTGCATAATCAAAGCCGTAGCGCAGGAGATCGAACCAGCGGTGGTTTTCCAGCGCCAGTTCTTTACGCCGTTCCGAGCGAATCAGGTCGCGGTACTGGGCCTGGGTGAGCCCGCTGGCAAGGTCGCGGGTAGTTGAAGGCGTGGTTAAGGGCAATCCAAACGCCCTCCGACGTAGCCGGTTCACGTAGTCGAGCCCCTGCGCATCAAGCGTAGCAGCTTCGTTGGTGGCTTCGGCGTAGATTAGCAGCACCTCGGCTAAGCGGTATACCGGAAAATTTTGTTGTCCCGTAGCCCCACTGCCAGGCACGTAGTGTTTGCTGGTCAGCCAATTCTGTAGGCCCGCCCCGTTACGCCCTAATGTAAAATTTACATCCCGGCGCAAATCACCCGTTTCGTACTCCTGAATCAATCCACCCCGGAACCCCGGTTCGTTGGTCACATCTTCATTGTCTGTAGGGCGGTATAAGGCCAGATTGACGGCACCTCCGTTGGCATCTGTTACAGGACCCATAATGTAACTGAAACTATTGCCAAACGGGGCCGTACCTGATGTCTGCCCATTGTTAGCGAACTGTATCTCAAAGAGCGACTCCGGTCCGTTTTCGGCGCCCCCTTTAGCCGCAAAGTTGTCGGCATATTTGGCGTTAAGACTCAGGCCACTCTGGGCGATCACCTGAGCCGCTGTCGTTTTAGCGTCCGCATAGTTTTTCTGCGTCAGATAGACATCGGCCAGCATAGTCAGGGCCGCCCAGCGGGTGGGCCGACCCTTTTCGTTACCCGGTCCGCTGCCCGAGTACACCGGTGGCAGCTTAATGGCTGCGTCTTTCAGGTCGTCGATGATCTGGGCGTATACCTGAGCCGCTGGTGATCGGGGAATGTTTACCTCCGAGGGGCTTTTGATTTCCGTAATACGCAAGGGTACATCGCCGAACAGCCGCACCAGGTTGAAGTAGGCAAAGGCCCGCAGAAATTTAGCTTCCCCAACAAACTGATCGGTGTACAGACCACCCGCCGGGTTGCGGGACTGGGCAATCGGGAAGGTGAGCGCTGGTACGCGGTTAGTAACCACATTGGCGCGGTAGATGAGCCGGTAAAGATCGTTCCACAGGCCAAACGTAACCGCGTTATCGGCGGGTAGTTCAAAGTAGTCGAGTGTATTGTACGCCGTGGAAGCAGATTTGCTGGTGCTGATCACGTCGTCGCTGGCGTAGTCGATGTACAGCAGGTTGTTGTTGCCCCGGTACAGGTCAGCTCCCGTCAGTAGGTTATAAATACCATTGACGGCCGAAAGGGTACCAGCGAAATCAGTAAAGGTGACATCGACGGTCTGCACACCCACCGGGTCGGGCGATAGCATTTTATCGCAGCCGACCGTCAGGTGGAGCAGGACGGGCAAAAAGAGAAGTCGTATGAATTGTTTCATAAACAGAAAGGTCAGCAAGGTTAAAAGCTGAGGTTCAGCCCCAGAATGATCGATTTGGCTATGGGATACGCGCCGGCATCGACTCCATTGGTGGTCACGTTGGAGCCGAAGCTGTTTACTTCAGGGTCCCAGCCCGGATACTGGGTAAATGTTAGCAGGTTATTGCCTTGTACGTAGACGCGGGCCCGTGTCATTTTGGCTTTTGCCAGTAAGGGTTTGGGCAATTCATACCCAAGGGTGATGGTTCGTACGCGGAAAAACGAGCCATCATCGAGGAAGCGGTTGGAGGGCAACAGCGGGTTGTTGTTACGTGGTACCGGCACGGAAGTTTGCACGCCGGGATTAGACGGCAGCCAGCGGTTATCATAGGTTGACCGCCACACATTTCCTTCGAAGGTTTCCGACGTCAGGCGAGGCTGGTTCCAGACTAAGTTACCCTGTTGAAAATTACTGAATACGTTAAGGGTCAACCCTTTGTAGGTGAGTGTGTTGTTAAGCCCGCCGAAGAACTTGGGAAACGGAGAACCGTACCAAACCCGGTCGGCATCGTCGATCACCTTATCGCCGTTCTGGTCGACGGGAATAAAATCGCCGGGAGCGAAGTAAGGCTGATTACCCAGTTTGTAGACGGGCGCGCTGGCGGCCTGCTCCCAGGTTTGATATTGCCCTTCTTCTTTCAGTACGTAGAAGCTTCCAATTGGATGGCCCACTTCGGTGCGGTTGATATACGCCCCCGCCCGGTTAATGGTCACCCCGGTTATGAAGGGCAACGTACCTAAACTCACCACTTCGTTTTTGTTGGTCGAGATGTTGACATCCACGTTCCATCGAAAATTGCCCTGGTTGACAGGGATGGTGTTTAAGGCAAACTCGAGACCCTTGTTACTGATTTTGCCGATGTTGGTCGTGTAGGTGTTTCCTACTCCCGAAATGACCGACAATGGGGCTCCACCCAACAGACCGTCAGTGAGCTTGTCATAGTAGTCGGCGGTGAAGTTGATGCGTCCCTGTAACAGGCTCAGGTCAAGACCGATGTCGAACTGCTTGTTACGCTCCCAACGGATATCAGGGTTCTCAAAACGGGTAGGCGCTACGCCCGTTACGATTGTATTGCCCCATACCGTATTGGCTCCGCCCGCTAAAGCTGAAAACAGGAAGTCGCCGATATTCTGGTTACCCGTGATGCCATAACTGGCCCGCAGTTTCAGGTCCGAGACAAGACTGCTCTGCTTTAAAAATGCTTCTTCCGAAACGCGCCAGCCCAGGGAGAACGACGGGAATATACCGTACTGGTTATTGGCACCAAAGCGGGATGACCCGTCACGGCGGATGGTACCGGTAAACAGGTACCGGTCTGCGTAGGCATAATTGGCCCGAAGGAACTGCGACACCAACGCCGAGGTGGTCTGGCTACCGAAAGCACTCGTTGGGGTAGGCTGGTTATTTAATTGATCGAGGGCGGCACTGGGTGACCCCTGCCCGCTGGCACCCATTGTTTTTTGCACAAACTGCTGAGCCGAGAAACCAGCAACAACATTAAGGCTATGCCGTCCAAAACTGCGGTCGTACGTAAGTAGTTGATCGGCCAGCCAGTTCAGGGTTTTGGGTTGGCTGTTGCTCACCGTCTGGATGGTATTGGCATCGACGCCCCGCTGCCAGACTGGCGCAAAACTAGTGAGTTCATTAAACAGATAATCGATCCCAAATACAGAACGAAACCGCAAGTCCCGGGTAAGTTGGTATTCACCATACAGGTTCGATGTCATCCGATAGCGGTCTGTATTACGTTTCCGCTGTATGACGTTGGCCACTACGTTACCACCACCATCACCATGCAGCCCTCCACTGATGACTGTATTGGGCCGACCGGCAAATTGTCCGTTGGAGTCATAGACAAGGCCCAGGGGTGACGCCGTCGTCAGGGCGTAGAGCTGACCCTGGAAAAACTCATCGGCATCAATACTGTTGCCTGTCTGGAAGTTTAAGGCCGTTCGGGTGCCGAATTTGAGCCGCTCGGTGGCTTTTACATCCAGATTCAGGCGGGTCGAATAGCGTTTGGAGTAGGTGTTCAGGATAATTCCCTGCTGGTTGAAATAGTCGGCACTGACGGCAAACTGCACGCGATCGGTACCACCCGAAGCTGAAAGGTTATAGTTCTGCATCGGAGCCTGACGGAACAGCGCATCCTGCCAGTCGGTGCCATCATAAAGCAGGAAAGGGTTCACGGTGAACACATCGGTTCCTTCGCCCCCGCGGGTACCGGCGTTCCGGCGCCACTCAAACACCAGGGCTGCCCGGTCTCGGCCGTTCATAACCGGTATTTTCTTACGTAGCGTCTGGACCCCGTAGTAGGCATCAAAACTGATGACGGTCTTGCCGGCTTTTCCGGACTTGGTGGTGATGAGCACTACGCCATTGGCCGCCCGTGAGCCGTAGATCGCCGTTGCTGAAGCATCCTTCAGGACCTCCATGCTTTCAATATCATTAGGATTGATACTGGCCAACGGACTGGAGGCATTCGAAACGGCACCGCCAGTGCCCGTGTTACCGACGCCCAGGCTGTTGTTGGATTCATCCCAGATGAGCGGAATCCCATCCACTACGTAGAGCGGCTGGTTAGCTCCATTGCCCGCCGTCGAGTTAACACCCCGAACACGTACCTGTACGGCTCCTCCGGGTGCTCCGTTCGACTGAATGACCTGCACGCCCGCTACCCGGCCCTGTAAAGCCTGGTCGGCGCCCATTACCGGCACCGCCCGAATTTCCTGGGCCGATACGCTGCCTACTGCTCCGGTAATGTCGCGTTTTTTCTGGGTACCGTACCCAACCACCACCACTTCATTCAGGGTTGCGTCGGACGGTTTCAGGGCCAGGTTTATGATTCCCTGAGACCCCACCCGTACTTCCTGTCGCTCGTAGCCGATGTAGCTGAACACCAGTACGCTATTGCCATCTAGTACATTTAGTTGAAAATCGCCATTGGCGTTGGTTGTGGTACCCCGGTTTTGGCCTTTGACGGCCACACTCACACCCGGCAGTCCTTCTCCTTTCTCAGTGTCCGTAATCCGGCCCCGAACGGGGATTTCCTGCGGCTTTTCCGGCTCGGCTGCCACGAAAGTAGCTACGTCTGCAGCAATAGGCTTAGTCAACGTCGGCGCAGCATTGGAGGCAGGAGTCAGCACATTGGGTAATCGGCTTCCCGGAATTTGAAGCGTCGTTTTACGGTCGGCCTTACGGGCAACTATCAGGTAAGTTCCTTCTTTCACCCGCTTGTAGCGCAGGTTAAAGGGCTGCAGCGTCCGCTCCAGTAAAGACTCAAAGGTTCCGGTTGTCTGCAGGGTGTTGGCAGGCAACGTATACCCTTCTATTACCTTATCTTCAAACAGAATCTCAACCTGATATCGGGATTTTAGCTCATTTAGCACCGCTTTTAAGGTGCGGACGGCCACTGGCGGAGAGTCCCCCTGCCCTCCTTGACTTATTTGGCTGGCCATAGCGAGGCTCTGACTCTGCGCAGGCTGTAAACAAATCAGCCATAGGCCAGCCAGCCAGGCGCATAGCCCGAAGTGATGACGTAGTGTTTGTTTCATTGGAAAAGGGTTATGGTCATTCAAAAAGCAGTATTTGATCGTTTTGACGGTTGTAATTCACATCCAGCAGTTCCGTCACCACCTGAAGCAGTTCCTCGGCGGTGGTGGCTTTAAACGTACCTGATATTGTACGTGAGGCCAGCGCTTCGTCGCGGATACTGACGTGGAGGCCGTAATTCTCTTCCAGCAGACGGGCAATGTCACGCAACGACGTCTCGTCGAACACAAACTGGTGGTATTGCCAGGCTTTATGTTGTTCCGTGCGTTTTGAATGGTTAACCTGAAGCCGCCGGTTCAGGTCCAGTTTTACCAGATCACCGGGCAGCATCGTCAGCCGTTCGGGTTTGCTGATCCCCTGGTAATCAATCTGTACTTTTCCCTGATGAAGGACAACCTGAGCGTCTTGATTGCGGGCATAGACAGTAAATTCAGTCCCGAGCACCGTCACGTTCAGTTGGCGGTCGGTATGCACAATAAAGGGCTGGTGGGTGGGCAGATGGCGCACTGAGAACGTAGCTTCACCCGTCAGGAAAACGTCCCTCGATGATTCACCAAAGCCGAAGCGGGGAAAGATCAGTTGCGAATGGGCGTTCAGGGTCACTACACTACCATCCGGTAAGATCGCTTTACGAACCTCTCCATAGGCTGTTTCAACCGTTTTGTTCAACAACGGCTTGCGAAACAGATAGCCCAAAGCCAGCAGACTGATGATGAATAGAGAAGCTGCCGCTACCCATTGTATTGGGAATCTGAACGGTTTTTTCTTAACCAGACTTACTGGCTGTTCATATACCTCTATCTGCTTCCATAGCCTCTCCAGTACGCCATCTTCATCGGGGTGGTATTGCAGATTTAGTCGGTCCCACTCTTCGAGGCATTCGTAATATGTTTCCTGATTAATGCCTTCCTTTAACCACTCTTCAATCAGGCGCTGTTGCAAGGGCGTAGCCTGACCCGAAAAGTGAGCGAAAAGAAGTTGTTTATGAACAGTTGTATTCATCACAGTCAATGCGTTTATAAAGACCAGACAGCAGAAAGCTGGTTACCCCTACCCTGTTAGCCAGCCAGTTATCCAGACCAGGATTCCAGCATGGATCACTTTTCTTAACTGGAGCAGGGCACGCTGTATATGCGCTTCCACTGCCTTGAGGGAAATCTGGAGTTCATCGGCAATCTCCCGCTGTTTCTTGCCTTCAAACCGACTTAGCACAAACACGCGTTGGCACTGAGGGGGTAAGAGTTTGATTTCTGTTTCAAGGCGTTGATAAAGCTCGGTGCATTGAATAATGCTCTGGGGATCTTCAAACAGGACGTCACTAACCGTATCCAACTCGACGAGATTGCCTAATTGATCATCCCTCCTAAACTCGTTCTGCAGGTGATTGAAAGCTCGATTTCGTACCGCCCGGTACAGGTATGCGCGGTATGAAATGGTAATGTGCTCATGAACTTTATTTTTCCAGAAACCCATGAACACATCGGCTACAATGTCTTCGGCTACATCCCGTGCATAGGTAAATCGCACCGCCTGATTGCACAACACTTTGTAATATCGCCTGAACAAAAACTCGTATCCCCGGCGGATGTCATGAGCAAACGCCTGCCTGATCAGGTACTCGCTGTCCATCACGGTTCCTTCTTCCCGTTGGGGGAACGGGGTTGTGGGGTCAGTGGAGTTCAGATTACGATTGGTTTCGGGCATTTCGGCCAGCTTGTAAAAGTGAGTGCTCTATTGGTACAGACAGGATACAGCAAGATTACCCTATGTGTAATCCCAGATTTTTTATCAATTATTATTGATTCGAGAAATAGACAGTTCCTGAAAAGGAAAACCACGTGTTAAGCTACGTCCACGCATGGCGCCTTTTTCATGAAGTTATATACATTGGTAATTATCAATCACTTACTCGAAGTAGTACATAGCCTGCTAATGCGGATATTCATCTGGCGGGTTTCGCCATTGGCAACCCGTGAAAAGTAGCCTTAGAATGGCATTTGCCACCTCATATAGATCGAGCTTTCATTTGTTTCTGAGGGATAAAAAAGGAATTGCTGCCTACCGGTAGCCGATTGGATTAGAAAACTCTTTGCCGGGCTTCCGAAACGG
>JAQBNX010000402.1 GCA_028288385.1 Spirosoma sp. | reverse complement strand
AGGCTGTAACCGTCCACGACGTGCATCATAAACACGGTTCGATACGTGGGACTCAGTTGCTGAACCAGGGCCAGAATTTCTTCGGCCGCTATCTGTTCCACGATGTCGTCGTTGAACGCCACCTGCTCGCCTGCATCCAGGGAGGTATGTTGATCAAATCGGCTGTTTCGTCGGTAATGGCTAATGGCAGTGTTGACCAGGATGGTCCTGAGCCAGGCTTTGAACGGTAACGTCTCATCATATTTGTCCAGGTTCTGAAAAGCTTTTAAAAAGCCTTCATTCAAAACATCTTCCGCTTCCTCGGAACTGGATGTATAGCGCAGGCAAATACTTTTGGCGTAACCGAAAAACTGCTTGAACAACGTTCGCTGTGCCCGTGGATCATTGACACGACAAGCCCGTATGATGCTCGGGAGATCATTGTCAGTAAAGGTAGCCGTCTTTTTGAAGAACACCGTTCAATCAGATTTATAGGATGGCCCGTGGTATAAAGGTAGTACGCCAGATTGTTTGGGAATGTTGCAAGTGTTGCATGACAAAAAAAATAACCATCACCGCCACGTTTTCACGACCACTGGCGTATGGTCTGAAAACGGATGGATGTCGGCCGTTCTGTAGGAAAATGAAAATTTTACTAGTGGGTGATACTCATATTTATGGCTATGGGTTGCCGGTCGGTCAACTTGGCTACCCCGGTCATTTTATTCGCCAGTTAAGCCGAACAGGCCGGTCGGTTAGCGTAGAGGCCTACAACCATCAGGCACTACCGGAAATGGTTGCTATGCTGTCGCGGCTGCCGCTCAATCAGTATGATCTGATTGTGCTGCAACTTGGTCCTGATGTGATTGAACGCGTTATGCCTGGCAGTAGCCCCATAAAGGGTATGACAAGCCAATTGTTGCCAATCCTAACCCAGTCCGTTGGGATAGACAATGAAACGGCACGTCCTGACAGGCTGTTAAAGCGGGTTAAGGCAATTGGAAAAACAGGATTTGATCTGGCTGCGTCCATTTTTTCGACGGTTAGTTGTCCGGGCCCACTGGCCCAACTCCTGACTCTCCTGCGGCCCTATCGCCATACGGTCGTGCTGATGACTCCGTTTCCAAACCGGGCATCGCTCGCGCAGTGGACCAGGGCCAGAGGCCGTATAGTCTTGCTGGAAAAAGGGGCCAGTCAGGGATTTAGTGTGTTCGACACAGAAACCATCATTAAACCGCGCGATGAATATTTTCTAACTGGTGATCATGAACACCTCAACGGTGTTAGTCATGAATTAATTGGCCGCGCCCTGTTCGACTTCTACCAGTCAGCTCCGACCATTGTCACCGTGCAAACCATAAACCGAAAGCTTATCGACTAATCGTCTACTCTTACCGTTAACTTTTTAACTTTGTTTTCTAATTCACTATGAAAAAGCAAATGATGATGGGCCTGGCCGTAATGGCTCTGCTAACGGCCTGTAACAAAGACAGTGTACAGCCTGCAGATCAGACCACGGTCGCTTCGGCCCGGGGCTCGGCGGTCGATGGGTTTGGAAAAGGCACCGTTATTACGCAGGATCAACTTCCGCAGGCAGTGCGCGACTATTTAAATAAGACATACGCAGGGTTCACGTTTGTGCAGGGGGTACAGGGTACCGACCGGGCGGGCGCTACGTTCTACGCCGTTGTAATTGAACAGGGGGGCGTTCGCTATCACCTGCATTTCGACGCCAGTGGTGCTTTGCTAGCTGGCCGGGGAGGCAAGGGTGGTCCTGGTCCCAACGAAGCCAACGAAACGACCATTACGCAGGACAAGCTACCCGCTAAGGTGCTGGATTACCTAATGGCTACTTACGCTGGCTATACCTTTGGGATGGCTGAGCAGGCCGCTGATGCCGCTGGTGTAGTCGTGTATTACGAAGTAAGCATTACGCAGAACGGTAAACAGATTCACCTTAACTTCGACGCAACCGGAAACCTGCTCGAGCGAAAAGGAGGTGGACCTGGCGGCCATGGCCCTAAAGGAGCTGGTACTGCTATCACACAGGAAAATTTGCCACAATCTGTGCGCGACTACCTAACGGCTACCTACGCTGGGTATACCTTTGGACGCGCTGAACAGGTAACGACTCGTGACGGTGTCACAATCTACGCCGTTAAGATTACCCAGAATGGTGCCGACTACTTCCTGTTGTTTGACAAGGACGGGAAACTCATTAGCGTTCGTACAAAGAAATAAAGCGTTGATGCTTCTGCTTAAAAGTCTCCGGTAGTATAATCTTCCGGAGACTTTTTTTATCCATTATCCAACATGACTCGTAATGATTTTTTTAAAAGACTTAGGCTTGCGGGGAGCATCGTTAGTGGCCGTGTACTGCGCGGGGCAATCACTTACCGCTTGTAGTCAAAACGAAGCTATAACTCCGGCTCCACTCGGTAGTCCGTTTACTGTAGATATGAATACTTCGGCCAATGCCGCCCTGCTCAAACAGGGTGGATATATCGTTCAAAATAATGTTGTCATTGCCAATACGTCAAAAGGATACGTTGCCGTGACAGTTGTGTGCAGCCACGAAGGCCAGCGAAAGGTAACCCTCCGAAGTGATGAATTTTACTGTCCTCAACATGGAGCACGCTATGACCTAAGCGGAAAAGGATTGAACAGCGAAGGGCGAAATGGAGTGATGGTATATTCGGTGACACAGTCGGGCAACGTACTAACTGTTTCCTGACAAGCTGACCTCCAAAGCAATCGGGGCGAAACAGATATGTATACATATCTGTTTCGCCCCGATTGCTTTGGAAATTAATTGCCTTGCCCTACACACCAACCTCCAGCTTTTCCGGCCGGGTCGTGTCGCCTGCTGGCCGGCCCTCGGGCTGTGGCAATGGGCGTTTTTGACCATCTGCCCCCAATTCTTCAACATCCTTGCGCCGTGTCAGGTACGTGTAAATGACCGGCACTACGTAGAGGGTGAGAATAAGGGAGAAAAGCAGGCCGCCCACAATGACAATTCCGAGTGGTACGCGGCTCTTGGAGGCCGACCCCAGGGCGAGGGCCAATGGCAACGCACCAAATGCAGCTACCAGGGTTGTCATGAGAATTGGACGCAGGCGCATGGCAGCAGACTCGGCTGCGGCTTCGAACTTGTTCTTGCCCGTTAGTCGCTGTTCATTAGCGAATTCTACAATCAGAATCCCGTTTTTAGTTACTAAACCAACCAGCATAATGATACCGATCTGGCTGAAAATGTTCAGTGTCTGGTTAAACATCCAAAGCGAGAAGACTGCCCCAGCCAGAGCCAGTGGTACGGTAATCATGATGATGAACGGATCAATGAACGAGTCGAACTGGGCGGCCAGAATCAGGTAAACCAGAATTAGGGCCAACCCGAAGGCAAAGAGCGTATTCGATGAACTTTCGGCATAGTCACGAGAAGGGCCTGAAAGGGCTGTCTGGAAACTGTCGTCGAGGGTTCGGGTGGCAATAGCCTGCATGGCGGCAACGCCATCGCCAACGGTCTTGCCGGGTGCGAGACCCGCCGATACCGTAGCCGATTTAAAGCGGTTGTAATGGTATACCTGCGGAGGGCTGCTAACCTCCTGAAATTTCACAAGGTTGTCCAACTGAATCAGCTCACCCTTGTTCGTGCGTACGTAGAACGAGCCAAGGTCTACCGGTGCATCACGGTCGTCCCGGGCCACCTGCCCAATAACCTGGTATTGCTTACCATTCATGAGGAAGTAAGCCAGGCGCCGATTGCTAAGGGCCAGTTGCAGCGTCTGGGCCACATCCTGCACCGATACGCCGAGGTTTGTTGCCTTTTCGCGATCGATGCTAATGTTTAGTTCGGGCTTATTAAATTTCAGGTCAACGTCAGAGTTCAGGAAAGTGGGGTCCTTCTGGACTTCTTCCAGAAAAGTCGGCAGTTTCTCACGTAGCTTCTCAAAATTTAGGTTCTGAATCACAAACTGCACCGGCAAACCCCCGCCCCGGCCAACCTGAATGGTTTGATCCTGAGTGGCAAACATGCGGGCCTCACTAAATTTTTTAACGTTTTTGGTCAGGTAATCGACAATGTCCTGTTGCGACCGTTTGCGCTCAGATGGGTCCGTCAGGTTGATCATGACAAAGGATGAGTTAACGGCACCAGCTCCCGAGAAACCCGGGGCTACGACACTAAAGGCCAGTTTTGATTCTGGGATGGAATCGAGCACGAACTGCATGACCCGGTCGGTCGTAGCAGCCTGCGACTCAAAACTTGTGCCTTCGGGCGATGTAATGGCGATGCGCGTACGACCCCGGTCTTCAAGGGGAGCCAGCTCCGATTTAAGCATTGACCCCACGCCAAAGATGAGGGCCAGACAACCCACGATCATAACCAATGCCCAGCCCCGCTTGCGCATGAACGTATCGAGAGACCCCCGGTACGATTCGTCGAGCCATTGAAAAAACGGTTCGGTTTTTTGGTAAAACCACGATTTTTTGTGAGGGTCTTTGCTGGTTAGTTTAACGCTTAGTACCGGCGTCAGGGTCAGCGACACAAATGCCGAAATCAGGACGGCACCAGCCACCACAATCCCAAACTCCCGGAACAGACGACCCACGAATCCTTCTAAGAAAATAATTGGCAGGAACACGACCGCCAGCGTAATACTGGTGGCTATAACGGCAAAGAAAATTTCATTGGAGCCTTCTTTAGCCGCCTGATTCGGCTCCATGCCCGCTTCAATTTTCTTGAATATATTCTCTGTAACCACAATGCCGTCATCGACCACCAGACCCGTGGCCAGCACAATGGCCAGCAGCGTGAGCACGTTGATACTGAAGTCGGCAACGTACATAATAAAAAACGCACCAATCAGCGACACCGGAATGTCGATGAGTGGCCGGAAGGCAATGAGCCAGTTCCGGAAGAAAAAGTAAATAACCAAGACAACCAGCAGGAACGAGATCAGCAGCGTTTCGCCTACTTCCTCAATAGCCCGTCGAATAAATACACTGCGGTCAATGCCAATCCCAACAATGAAGTCAGCGGGTAGGTCTTTTTTGAGTTGATCAAATCGCTTGTAGAACTCATCGGCTATACTGACGTAGTTAGCTCCCGGCTGAGGAATCAAGGCGAGAATAACGCCGACTGCTCCATTCTGCTTAGAAAGGGTTTCTTCATTTTCAGCGCCTAACGTAGCATAACCAATATCCTTGAATCGAATGATCTGGTCGTTGGTCTGGCGCAGAATCAGGTTATTAAAATCCTCCTCGCTGGTTAACCGCCCAACCGCTTTCACGGTCAGCTCAGTGCTGTTCCCATACACTTTTCCCCCTGGCAGTTCCACATTCTGGGCATTCAGGGCCGCCTGAATATCCTGAGTGGTGAGTCGGTAAGCCGACAGTTTAATGGGATCAATCCAAAGGCGCATGGACTGGCGTTTCAGGCCGTAAATGTTGGCCTGGCTCACACCCGGGATGGTCTGAACCCGCTCCTGAAGCACGTTTTCCGCGTAGTCTGACAACTGCGTTGGGTTGCGCGTTGTGCTCTGAACGGTCATAAAGATGATCGGTTCTGAGTTGGCATCGGCTTTGGTTACGACGGGAGGACCGTCAATATCCTGTGGCAGTTGTCGCTGTGACTGGGCTACCTTATCGCGCACGTCGTTGGCCGCCTGCTCCAGGTTGGCGTCGAGGTTAAATTCGACCGTAATGGTGCTGGCGCCCAGCGCACTAATGGAGGTAATGGTCCGGATGCCCTCGATGCTGTTGAGCGATTTTTCGATGGGTTCGGTAATCTGCGACTCCACAATGTCGGGATTGGCACCGGTGTAGTTGGTACGCACCGAAATTACCGGCGGGTCAATAGCCGGGTATTCACGAACGCCGAGAAAGGTGAAGCCGATGATTCCGAAAAGCACGATGACGATCGACATCACCATCGCAAAAACGGGCCGATTAAGGCTTAATTCGGGTAGGCTCATGTTGTTGAATTGTCTAGATTTAGTATTGCACAGTCGTTGAGTGACAGGGTAACAGGGTGGTGTCTCTACAGATACTTTAATCGGATAATCACTTTTTGACTAATTAGTTTGCGGCTACTTTTGGTCCGTTGCCGGGCAACGTAATGACCCGCCCTACTTTTACTGGTACGTCGGGTTTGAGGAAAAGCAATCCTGTTGTTGCGACCGTGTCACCCACTTGCAAACCCGATAGGATCTGAATTGAGCCAGCCGTCCGAAGACCTGTTTTTACGTCCCTGAAAACGGCTTTCCCATTTTTAACCAGGATGACCTGATTGGTGCGTGTCTGCGGAATAACTGCCTGCGTTGGAACTACTAAACTCTGCTCATTCTGGATTGTTAACGTAACGCGGGCAAACGTACCAGGCCTGAATTTGGCCGTGGTATTATTGATCTTGGCCCTAATGCGTAAGTTACGAGTCTGCTCTTCTACGCCAGGCTCAACGGCATAAACTACGCCCTGACTTGGACTGGTAGCACCATCCGTTATGAACGAAATAGTGCTGCCGCTACGTACGGCCTGGCCGTATTTTTCGGGAATAGAGAAATCGAGTTTAAGCGAGTTAATCTGTTGAAGCCGGGCAATCAGGGTACTGGGTGACACCACCGCCCCGGCACTGACGTTACGCAGGCCAATAACGCCTGAGAAAGGAGCACGGATTTCTGTGCGCTGCAAATTTGCTTTCACCAATTCAATGTCGGCAAGTGAAGAACGCAGGTTTGTGGTTACAATATCGTATTCCTGCTGGCTGATACCACCCCGCGCCAGAAGCTGTTTGTTACGTTCCTCGGTACGCCGGGCATTTTCGGCCTGCGCCTGTAGTTTTTCTAACTGCGCCCGCAGGTCGGCATCGAACAGTTTTACGAGTAGGGCACCCTTTCCCACTGGCTTCCCCTCCTGAATATTTAACTGGGTAATGCGGGCCGAAATTTCGGGGTAAATGTCTACCTGCTCAGCCGCCAGCAGCGAGCCACTGGAAACGATATCCTCTTTGAGCCGCTGGCTTACTACCACAAACGCATTAACTGAGAGCGTTTGACCTTTGCCGGCACCGGGCGGTCCGCCTTTTCCACCACCTTTGTCGCCCCCTCCGCCTGGGCCATTACCGGGAGCCGGGTGTAACACCTTATTGTACACAATTATCCCGCCGAGAACCAGAACGACGAGGCCGATAGCAATCCATCTTTTCACAGAATAACGTTTTGCAGGAGGAAACTTAAATTTTAACGGCTGAGCCGATGCTTTGTTACAAACTGTAAAATTACAGCGGATGTGAGAATATATTACATCCAAAGCATCCGAAGTCCGGTTTTTGGGGTTCGAATGGCTAATTAAGCCAGCGGAGAGAGGCTTCTACTAAAGCACGGGAGCATCTAAAGCAGAATATAGCATAGGGCGCATGAAAATGAGCAGCTTTCCTTCGTCTATCGGCAGGCCGTCCGGTCTTAGTCCAAAGTCAGTCAGCGATGGCAGGTTCAGCATAAAAAACGTCTCGTAATGCGCGGTTTCAATAAGGGTACTCGCCAAGGAACGGGCGTAAGGATACTCCGACCGGAGCTGATAAATGATGATGGCAATTCGCGACACATACTTGTGTGGCTTGTATAACTGCTGGCGATTGTCCTACGTTACGTAGTGCTTCAGATAAGCCTTATTGGCCA
>JAQBNX010000830.1 GCA_028288385.1 Spirosoma sp. | reverse complement strand
GTACCACGCGCCACACGCGCATCTTCCGAGAAGTTCTCGGCATATTCGCGGGCTTCGCGTAGGTCGGCGAATTCGCGCATCGAATCGCTGGCGTTGGGGACGCTCGAAAGTCCCGTGAGGTAAACCGGCGTTTTAGGGCCAGCCGCTTTCAATGGCTTGCCATTGTAATCGAGCATCTGACGCACACGACCATACACGTCGCCGATGGCCACGGCATCGCCGATTTCGAGGGTGCCGCGATGCAATAGGATGGTCGCAACGGGACCGCGATTCGGGTCTTGACGCGCTTCGATGACCGTGCCGGTTGACAATCCGGTGGGGTTGGCTTTGAGTTCCAACACCTCGGCCTGAATCAAAACGGTATCGAGAAGGTCTTCCACGCCCTGGCCGGTTTTAGCCGACACAGGAATGACTTCGGTGTCGCCACCATAAGAGACCGGCACCAGACCCGCCTCGGCGAGTTGGGCGTTGATGCGGTCTATGTTGGCGCCTTCCTTATCAATCTTGTTGAGTGCCACGATAACGGGCACTCTCGCGGCGCGGGCGTGGTCAATGGCCTCGCGGGTCTGCGGCATGATGCCATCGTCGGCAGCCACCACCAGAATGGCGATGTCGGTGACGTGGGCGCCGCGCGCTCTCATACGGGTGAATGCGGCGTGACCGGGCGTGTCCAGAAAGACTATGCGCTGGCCATTGTGGAAGGCTTCGTAGGCGCCGATGCGCTGCGTGATGCCACCCGCTTCGCCGCTTTGCACATTCGCCTGACGGATGCGGTCGAGCAACGAGGTTTTGCCGTGATCGACGTGCCCCATGACAACAACAACGGGCGGAACGGAAACCAATTCGTCGGGGTTTTCTTCTTCCGAGACGTTGACTTCGGCACGCGTTGAGCCGCGCTCGACGGCAAAGCCATATTTGGTCGCCAGTTGCGCGGCGGTGTCCATTTCGAGTGGCGTGTTGGCGGCGCGCATCAAACCCATAGCCAGCAAATCTTTGATGAGTTGCGAGGCAGGCTTACGCATTTTAGCCGCCAGATCGGTGACGGTGATACCACCTTCGCCCGACACGGTGATCTTCATGTCCGCTTCGGTCAGTGGCGCTTCCTCGCGCTGCTGTGGGCGCTCGAACAGGCCACGTCCCGAACGGTCATTACCGCGATATTTGCCGCGCCGCGCGTTACGACGGTCACGTCCACCCATCGCGAACTGCGAAGCGTTCGGATCTTGGGGTTTGGGTCCGGTCGGGGTGCCCGGTGCGCCCGGCACCCCAGGCGTGCCCGCTGCTGGCGGAGCCGCCGGACGGGGACCGCGATTGCCGCCCCCTGGACGAGGACCGCCGCCACCGCCACCGCCGCCCGGACGATAGCCGCCCTGTCCCTGAGGACGATTGCCACCATAACCGCCCTGTCCCTGAGGACGATTGCCGCCATAGCCGCCCTGTCCCTGTCCTTGGCCCTGACCGGGGGCTTGCCCCTGGGCTGGTGGACGCGGGGCATTATTCTGACCCTGTGCTGGTCCCTGCCCCTGAACGGGTGCTGGACCTTGGCCTTGAGCCGGTCCCTGCCCTTGCGGGCGGGCATCGCGATTGTCGGGACGCGGACCACGGTTGTCGCCCTGCGGACCGCGATTATCGCCTTGCGGACGATTGCCATCGCCCCGATTTTCGGGGGGACGTTGCCCATTTTCAGCGCGCGGAGCGCCGTTTTGAGCTTGACCATTGGCAGCGGGGCGCGATTGCGCGCCATTGCCATTTTGTGTGGGTGCCGCCGGAGCGCGGGGCGCTTCGGTTTTGGGGGCTTCGGCCACAGCGGTAGCGGATGCCGTTGCCGCTTCGGGGTTGCGTTTGTTGTTGACGATCTGACGGACGCTATTCGCCGCCGTAACCGGAATCGAACTGGATGCGACACGGTTTGTCACACCAATCGAACCGAGCATATCCAATATCTCTTTCGGAGAAACCGTCATCTCTTTCGCTAAATCGTAAATTCGTACTTTATCCACTCGTCTCGTCACCTCGGGAAAGCGGGAAGCTTTGACTATTAGCTGTTAACTTTTAGCCCGCTTTCCGCATTTAACTGTCGTAGTTGGTCTTTAAAACCGCTCGAAAGCGGTTGTTTGAGTTTTAAGGCTCGTTCAAAAGCGCGGCGGGAGATGGCTTTTTCCACGCACAGCGGTCTCTGGCAAAGGCTGGCGCCGCGTCCGGCATTTTTATCGCCGGGATCGAAAACCGGCGCCGCTCCGCGTTGAGACTTAAAGCGCCAGAACTCGCTGCGGGCGGCCTTGCGGCCACATCCGATGCAAGTGCGAAGCGGCGCGGGCATCGCTAAGCGGGTGTCTCCTCGCCTTCTTCATCACCCGAAACCTCGAATAAGGTCTGGGTGGCTTCGTCTTCGAGGGAGACGTTGGACTGGGTAATGTTAGGAGCCTCACCTTCGCCATCCACTTTGAACAGAGAATCGAGCGGAGATGAGATCGAGGTCACGGTCGAAGTGGAGCCCGAAGCCAGAGGAGCGCCCACCGAGAACATCTTCTTGGCCTGCTCTTCGGCGAACTGCTTCTCGGTGCGAACGTCGATGCGCCAGCCCGTGAGCTTGGCTGCCAGACGCACGTTCTGTCCCTGTTTACCGATGGCAAGCGATTGCTGGTCTTCGCTAACGATAACCGTCGCCGTGCCAGGACCGACCGCATTGCGGTCTTCTTTGAGTTGCACGCTCAGGACGCGCGCGGGCGACAAAGCGTTGGTGATGAATTGGGCGGAATCGGGATTCCAACGCACGATGTCCACCTTTTCAAGTCCAAGTTCGCCGACCACTTTCGCCACGCGGTTGCCGCGCGGACCGACGCAAGCGCCGACCGGGTCAACATCGGGGTTTTGCGCCCACACCGCAATTTTCGAGCGCTGACCGGCTTCGCGAGCAACGGCTTTGAGTTCGACGATGCCCTCGGCAATTTCTGGAACCTCGCGGGTGAACAGGTTGCGAAGCAAGCCGGGGTGGGTGCGCGACACAACCAGGGCCGGGCCACGCAAAGCCGAATCGCGGCGAATATCAACCACGAACACAAAGAAGCTCTCGCCGGTACGGTAGCTCTCGCCCAGTGCCTGCTCCTTACGCGGCAGCAGCGCCTCGGCCTTTCCGACCTGCATAATGACATCGCCACGTTCCAGGCGTGAAACCGTGCCCCGGAAAAGTTGCCCCTGCTTGTC
>JAQBNX010000373.1 GCA_028288385.1 Spirosoma sp. | reverse complement strand
GGCTAATAATCGACTTACTGAAAACGAGAAGACTGACCTTGGACTTGACACAGAGAAAATACGAGCAATACAAGCCTGGACCATGAACAAGTCCAAAAAAGGTAAATTAAAATGGGGTAGAGTTTTCTCGGATTTGGAAACCGTTCAGGAATTTAACAACCTATTCTTCACCAACCGGGATGATCTGTACATCCAGGGCATCTATCTGAGCGAAACAGATACCCAATCGCTAATCGCCGATTTCAATTATGAAGAAGCGAACGGAGGTAGATTTAGTATCTGGCAGCACTTAAACGAGAAAATTCGTGAGATACCCGATTCGGCAGAGGAGCTATTGGGTTATGATCTGATTGGCATGGACATCGGCGGCAGTTTTCACTCGTTTCACTGCCACGGCATGGGCAATGAACTCGTCGAACGATTCGGGCTGACGCTCAATAAACATGGGCTGTTCAGTCATATTCCAGACCCGCAGATTATCCTGTCGTACCTGAATAGCGGAACCGCCCGGGCTGAACCTGTTCTCTGGTATATCACCAAAACCAAGCGGTTAAAAACGGTTAGTCGTTAACGTAATGGCACTGAATACGTTTGGCGAATGTCTATGCATTCACACAAACATATTCAGTGCCATTACGCCAATTAATCCAACGATGGATACGATGGTTTCCATCAGAGACCAGGTCCTGATGGTTTGGCCAATAGTCAGGTTAAAGTATTCCTTGAAGAGCCAGAATCCACCATCGTTAATATGCGAAAACATCAGGCTGCCCGAGCCAATAGCCAGCACCATTAATTCGGGTTTTATGGCCTGCGACTGCACCAGGGGCAGAATAATGCCAACCGTTGTCAGACCCGCAACCGTTGCCGAACCAACGCATACCCGAATAAAGGCTGCCATGCCCCAGGCCAGCAGTAACGGGGGAATGGCCACGTCGGCCAGCAAACTGCCAATGTATTTGCTGGTGCCGCTGTCGGTGAACACCTGCTTCAGTGCCCCGGCTCCTGCAATAACCAGCAGAATTGGGGCAATGGCCTTAACCGCTTCCTCCATGTCTTTGGTTATAGCCTTGATCGTTAGCCCCTGCCGGATACCCAACAGGTACATGGCCGTCAATACCGACAGCAACATGCCAAGATAAGGTTCGGCCAGCAACGTAACGATGGTTTTAAGCGGAGACTCGCCAGTCATAGCATTTTTTAGAGGCCCAAACGTTGTGAGCAGCAACACCGGCAGCAAGGCCACGAAAAAACTGACGCCCGCACCCGGCAAATCATGATCGGGCACTTCCCGAATGTTGAACAGTTCACGGTTGGGACTGGCCTTGATGTTGACGAGAGTACGGCCAAACAAGGGCCCGGCAATAATGATGGCCGGAATGGCTACAATGATCCCGTAAATAAGGGTTTGCCCAATATTGGCGTTGAGTTGACTTGCCACCGCCGACGGCGAGGGATGTGGTGGCAAATAGCCGTGGGCTACGGACAGAGCTGACAACATCGGGACAGCCACCGACATCAGGGGCAGACGGGATGAAGCTGCAATGGTGAATATCAGCGGAACCACGATGATGAAACCAGCATTATAGAACAGGGGAATACCAATCACAAATCCCGCTAAAGCCAAGCCCCACCGAATGTTTTTAATACCAAACCAGCCAATGAGGACATTGGTAATTCGGCGGGCTGCCCCACTCTCGGCCACTAATCGGCCCAACATAGCCCCAAAACCGATAATCAAGACCAACTCCCCCAGCGTGCCACCAATACCCGTCTGAATCGACTTACCAACGGCCACAACGTCCATACCCGACGCCAGGCCAATGCCCAAAGCAACAATAACGAAGGAAATGAAGGTATCTAAATTGACAAAGGCTACTAAAAAAACGAGGGTTAGAATACCAATTAACGTTAGAATAAGGGGCATAAGGCCAGAGGTGGGTTGATTATTCGCTGAATGACAAAGCGTAGGCGGCTAATTTTTCTACTTCATCGGCCAGTGCGCGGGCCGGGTCAAAAGGCACAACGTGCAGCCGCGTATCCGCATCATACGTAAACACGGGCAGCGGCTCCCGGAAGAGGTCGTTAGACGGGTAGATCAGGAAGAGGTCGTCGGCTGCGTACTTTTTGCCATAGGCATAGAGTTGATATAGGTCTGCCTGCTCGATACCATAATTTCCGCCCGCGGGCATAGTACCCAATTCCTGGCTGTTTATCTGCTTCCACTTGGTATCCATCACCAGCGTTCGTCCCAATTGCCGAATAATAATGTCGGGGCGGAGCTTGAATTTGGGCGTACCGACGTGCTCATCGACCAGATGAGCCGACGATTCCTGCACGGTTACGCGGTCGGTATCGGGCCAGTAGGTTCGGATACCGTGCGCTACGTAGTCCTCGAACACCCGCTCCATCGGAAACAGAAGCGACAGGCTGGCTGTATTGCCTTTTTGAACGCCAAATGCCCGGCCGGCCAGCAGGGCGTAGGCCCAACGTAACGCCGGTTCATAACGCATAAACAACCGATTCAGGCGCGTCGTAGCAACCCGATCATCTGGAACGGACCTGGAATCGGGCACATCGTCCAATGCCCATAGTAGTTGTCTAATACGTTGCCGGTTGGCGGACCCAACTGAGTGTTGCTGCAGGTGGAGCAGGGTCGTTTTGAGGATGCGGTTGGGTGGGATGTCGGCGGTAAGGGTATCGTAGCGAACAGCAAGCCGTTCGGCATGGTAGGCATTTTCGCGCTGTTGCCGGGTGGCCTGGAAGGTTCCTTTCCAGAAGCGCTCATTGGCTTCGACCAGTACGTAGGCACGTTGCATTCCCTGCCTGACCAACAACTCCAGGGCGTCTAGAAAAGCCATGACGAACACATCCCAAAGCGGTAGTTGTGCGGCTGCTGTATGAGCCATGCTTATTCGGCTGAACGGGCTGTTTCGCAGATGACGAAGCATGCGCAACAATACGAGCCGGGAGTTAAGGTCCGCCGAAATTTTGGGTAGAATCTCAAGTTGTGTTCCATTGGACAGCATTAGCAAGCCTACGTAGTTCCGTACACGGATGACTTCGCGCTTTTTCTGGACAGCCACTGTTAGCAGATTGTCGGCTCCGTCCACATCAAAGGCGAGTTGGCGCAGCGCCTGAAACGTAGCGTCTGATACGACAACTGTGCAGGAGGTTGAGTCAGGGAAATCGCGGTCACTGCCAATCAGGCCATTTTCTGCAATAGAAATCAATTCGGGCATACCAGGAACAGACGTCAATCAGGAGGCCACAATATCGGTAATCTTACCCAAATGGCACAATTGACAAAACCCTATGCTTGGAGGTAAGCAGTTATAGTTTTCGTTCAAACTCCCAGGTATACTGCTGATTACCGATCTGCCTTTTCCAGGTCATTACTTTACTCTTGGCTCCCGAGCTTAAGGTCCCGTCTGTCAGTTCCAGGTCGGCTTCGTCTCTATTGCCGTCGACATGGGAGATCACGATTTTGCTGCCGTTTACCGACCAGGTATCGCCCGTTCGGGGGCCAAATTGTAACGGGCTAAGCCCACTGGCAGCACAAATAGTCTGCGAAATAGGAATCAGTGTACCGTCGCTTTTAAACTCATATAATAATTCCGGTAAGCACTTGGAGGTTAACAGGCTTAACTGGACATAAAAGTCAACGATGTCATCGATGTTGTTCTCCACAGGCGGGGAAACATACAGGTGTTTCCAGGCCCAGACACTGGCAACCGTCACCGGATGCGTATTCTTAGGCGTGGGGTCGCTGGTTTTTTTGCTGCAAAAAGCGGCCAGTAGCGGGAGGGTCAGCAACAAGAGAACACTCAGATAAGGAAATCGAATGGTTTTCATGCGGTAGGGTTAGTTAAATACCGGAGCATCGAAGGTGCCTTCGAGGGTGTACGTCTTACCGTCTTTCCCATTTTTTCCAGTGCTGGTGAGCGTACCGCCACACCGGGTTTTGGTGGCAGTCTTCAGCACAACCTGGCCTGTGTCAGGTGAGAGTAAGCCCACAGTACCTGCGTATACTTCCGGCAGGGCGTAGCTCTGGTAGAGGAAGTTAGCCTTACCATCGATGAGATCCTGTGTATCATTGATAAATGGGTAGGTGCCGGGCGAATTCCCCAGAATGCTCATCGTAAGCGAATGTTTGCCATCTGCATCCGGGCTGGCAATTGTAACATCATACTGTGAATTATCCCCGCTAACGAAGACTTTCGTCGTTTTGAATTCGGTTATAATCTGCCCATTTTGGGTCAGTTTAAGGGTTGCTGAGCCCTCGCCAGTGCTACTTTGAGGGTC
>JAQBNX010000736.1 GCA_028288385.1 Spirosoma sp. | reverse complement strand
GTAACGGTAATTGCAATCCTAAGGCTTCTAAAATTGTCTTTTTTTGCCGCCAGGTATGCCCAGTGTATGGTAAGGCTGCTTAATACCAACACTACAGAACTATAAGAAAATACGGCGGGTACAGTATATTCCAGCCAGTTACCTTCAGCCCGTCTGACCAAATAAGCACTGGTCATGGCCGCAAAGAGCATAATGATACTAACGATAAACAACCATAGAATGAACTTCTTCGGGTTCATCGAGAGCGTTTCTTGTGGCTCCTCGATTATTGAAATATCATTTACCAACTCGTTCATGGTTCGTTATACTTTATCAAACAAGTAAACAATCTGCACAATTGGCAAATACAACAGCGATCCAAACATCATTTGTAAAGCTGCCTTGTCGGTGCAGGTTCTCATTAAGTGAAACGTTTGCGCCAGAAACAAGATTCCACCCACCATGGCTACCAAAGCTGAATTAATACCAGTCATGCCAAGCATATAAGGTAGCCATCCAATCGGTATCAGAAATAGGGTATAAATCATAATGCGAAAAGCGGTTTCGGTAGTTTTACCATCACCTGGCATCATTTGAATTCCAGCTTTTTTATATTCATCGAACGCTAACCAGCCTATAGCCCAGAAGTGCGGAAATTGCCAGAAAAACTGAATAGCAAACAAAATACCAGGTGCCCATCCAAAATGGTTGGTCGCAGCAACCCACCCAATCATTGGGGGAAAAGCACCTGGCAAGGCACCTATCCATACAGCTACCTGGCCTTTTGTCTTAAGTGGTGTATATACAAAGCCATACAACAACAGCGATAATACGGCCAGAGCAGCAGCCCGAACATTAAACACTTCAACAAAAAGGAAGGAAGCGATACTGAAAAGAAGGAAAGCGAACCCAGCGGCTTCTCCCACAGTCAGTCTCCCTGTTGGTAATGGGCGACCTGCAGTACGCTTCATTAGTTTATCAGATTCTTTTTCTATAATCTGATTAATGATGTTTGAAGCCCCTGTAATAGAAATTGATGCAACGATCAACATAGCAAGCTTCCACCACACAAGAACGTCAGCAGCAAGACAATAACCAAAGACACCAGAAAAAACAACGGCTAAAGTCAGCTTCAGTTTTATTAATTCAATATAAGCCTTCACTTTTAGCTGAAAACCAGCCAAGCTGAGGATTTTATCCATTTTAAATTTTTTGTAAACGAGCGTGATCAGGCACTCGTGTGGGTAAAATTAGGCTTGAGTGAAACAACATCCAGATCACGAACTGAAGGCCTATCATCAATATAGCTAAAAAAAGATGCACAGGTTGAGCCATTGCAGGTACCGCCAAGTAAGCCATAACGATCCCCGTTGCAATCTCACCCACAACTATTAAAACTAAGGCAATTAGCAATTGGCCAACGCCCCTGCTTTTAGTCACCTTTCGCAACTGATAAATTAACCCCAGGTGCAATCCTAAAACAACCAGCGAGAATGATCTATGCACATAAAAGCGCCAGTCAAGATTACTAACCCAAGAATTACGTTGTGAATAGCCAATGCGTTGTACTACGTCATTCAACGCATCACGAACCTGGGTTCCTAATAAAATTTGCCCAAGAGACAGGACCATCGTTAAGAGCAATAACCCCTTTAACGCTTTGCTCAACTTCTCATTTGCTTGAGTCCACACTTCTGCGACACTAGAACGTACTAAAACAAAAAGCAGAGCAAAGACAACCAGGATAGCTAAGCCAAGGTGTAATGTGATCATATACTGCGCTAATTCAGTAGCTACCACACGTGAACCAAGCCATCCATTAGCCCCTATCAAAAGAAAAGCGGCTAAACTACCCCAGAAAAGTGATTGGTCTTTATGTAGAAAAGGAACAGAAGCTACAAGCGTAGCAAAAACAAGGAAACCCGAGAGAACACCTAACAGACGATTAATGTATTCAATCCAAGTTTTAACCGGATTAAAAATAACTTCTCCCTTAAGTTTGGCACTGTAGATTTCCTGGTAGTTCGGTGGTAATTGGGATTCTTCAGTGGGAGGAATCCATCGTCCAAAACACGTAGGCCAGTCGGGACAACCCATTCCAGAGCCTGTTCCTCTAACAATACCTCCAGCTAAAATTAGCAGGTAGACAGTAATTACAGTTAGAAGAGCCAGTCTCTGGAAGCGTCGGGTTTGTTTATTAATGAGGTTGCTTGAATTGATCATTCAGGTTTTGAGCCTCAATCTCTTTCTCCAGCACAATAAGTTCATTCTCATGCGGCAGGTTTGATTCTGGCGTCTGCGAATAAGGAACATTTTGTGGAATGAAGTCATCTTTAGCTCCTGGCTTGCTATAGTCATATGGCCAGCGATAGACAGGTGGAATTTCTCCTGGCCAGTTACCATGACCCGGATTGATGGGTGCCGTCCATTCCAACGTATTTGATTTCCAAGGATTCTGGGGTGATTTTCTACCCTTAATTAAACTGTAGACAAAGTTCCAGATGAAAATCCACTGCCCTGCAAAAGTGAAAATGGCAGCCAGGGTAATAAAGCTATTCATATCTGCGAAGATATTCTTCGTGAAGTCATAGCTTGTAAAGGCATAGTATCGGCGAGGAAAGCCCGCAATACCAATGTAGTGCATCGGAAAGAAAACCAGGTATATACCAATGAATGTCATCCAAAAGTGAATATATCCAAGCTTCTCATTCATCATCCGGCCAAACATTTTTGGAAACCAGTGATACACTCCCGCTAATAAACCAAATGCTGAAGCTGCACCCATTACCAAGTGAAAGTGGGCAACGACAAAATAGGTGTCATGCAGTTGAATATCAAGCGCTGCATTTCCTAAAATCAAGCCTGTCAA
>JAQBNX010000336.1 GCA_028288385.1 Spirosoma sp. | reverse complement strand
CGATTACGCCTTTAAAGAATACGCCCGTCGGTGGGCCTTCAAAAGCCCCGAACCTGCTGATTTCTTCCGTACCCTGGAGGATGCCTCAGGTGTTGACCTGGACTGGTTCTGGAAGGGCTGGTTCTATAGCGTACAACCCGTCGATCAATCCCTGGTTAAAGTTGACTGGTTTCAACCCGCTTCTCAAAATCCAGAGATTACAAAGTCAGAAGCACGCACAGCTGCACAACGCTGGCAGAATACGATTAGTAAGCAGCGTGATGCATCGAGCAAAGCGGAAACCGTAGTAGCGCAGGACACCACCATGCGGGATTTCTACAATCGCTATGACCCATATGCTGTTACTGCCGAAGACCGCAAGAAATACCAGGATTACCTGGCTAGTCTTACCCCTGAAGAACGGTCATTAGCCGAGGCTGGCACCAATTTTTATACCCTGTCGCTAAAAAATAAGGGGGGACTGCCAATGCCCGTTATTGTCAGAATGGAATTTGAAGATGGCACTGACTCGGTAGCCCGCTTCCCAGCCGAAATCTGGCGCTTCAACGACGTAGCGATTAAGAAAGTAATTGCCACCCCAAAAAAAGTGAAGCAATGGACACTCGATCCTTTCTACGAAATCGCCGATATTAACACTGAAGACAACTCATTTCCGCCGGTTTCGCAACCCAATCGATTTCAGTTATTTAAGCAGCGGCAGGGCGGAGCAGCGGCCAGCCCCAATCCAATGCAGCAGCAACGTCAGCAATCGCCCGCCAGGCAGGGCAGCGGCCGAAACTAACCTAACTTTAATTCTCAATCGACTATGAAAAAAATAGTGTTGATGGCTGGCCTGGCTTTCTGGTCGGTCGCTTCGATGGCGCAGGCACCCGCAACTCCGCCCACTCAAAACGCCAACTCTCGTTTTGAACAGCTTGGTCCTATGCTGCCTACGCCAAATACGTTCCGCACTGCATCGGGTGCTCCCGGGAAAGATTATTTTCAGAACCGTGCTGACTATGATATCAAAGTTGAGCTGGACGATGCAAATCAAAAAATCATCGGTACTGAAACGGTTACCTATCACAACAATTCGACCGATGAATTGCCTTTCATCTGGCTTCAACTCGACCAAAATCTATTTGCAAAGGGTTCTACAGGTAGCATAACGCGTACTGGTGGCGTAAATGAAAGTGGTATGAGCTTCGCACAACTGCAGAATCTGACGTCGGTTCGTGAGCGTAGCAGCCAACAGGCTTCCGACAAATTTGGCTACCATATTACGTCCGTAAAAGATACCAAGTCGGGCAAAGCCCTTAAATACACCATCAACCAGACCATGATGCGGGTCGACCTGCCAACTGCAATTAAGCCAGGCGGTAGCTACTCTTTTAATGTAGACTGGAATTATTTTATCACAGAGTACTACGGACGTAGTGGCATGGAGTTTTTTGCTAAAGATGGCAACTATAATTACTTCATTGCCCACTGGTTTCCACGTTTATGCGCCTATAATGATGTAAATGGCTGGCAGAACAAGCAGTTCTTAGGGCAGGGTGAGTTTACACTTATTTTCGGTAATTATAAAGTTGCTATCACAGCACCTAGTGACCATATTGTCGGCGCAACCGGTGAATGCCAGAACTACAAGCAAGTTTTAACCGCTCCACAGCAAAAGCGCATGGCGCAAGCGGCCACTTCTAAAACGCCTGTTGTGATTGTTACGCAGGCCGAAGCAGAAGCCGCTGAGAAAGCCAAACCTGGCGATACAAAAGGCAAGAAAACCTGGATATACAACGCCCAAAACGTTCGCGATTTTGCCTTTACCAGTAGCCGCAAATTTATTTGGGATGCCATGCAAACAGACGTTTATGGTGACGGTCATAAAATCTGGAGCATGTCTTTTTATTCCAAGGAAGGCAATCCGCTGTGGGGGCAGTATTCAACCCGCGTAGTTGAGCACACGCTGAAGTCGTACGGCAATCGTACCATTAAATATCCTTACCCGGTAGCTATCTCTTGCCACGCTACGGCCGGTGGCGGTATGGAATATCCCATGATTTCGTTCAATGGTGGTCGTCCAGAGCCTGATGGAACCTACACCGAAGCGGTGAAATATGGCATGATTGGGGTAATTATCCACGAAGTTGGTCATAACTTCTTCCCCATGATCGTTAACTCCGATGAGCGGCAATGGACCTGGATGGATGAAGGGTTGAATACGTTTTGCCAGTATCTGGCCGAGAAAGAGTGGGATTTTAACTACCCAACCCGACGCGGAGAACCTCAGTTAATCGTCGATTACATGAAATCGGACAAGACTGTGCTGTCGCCAATCATGACTTCATCCGATAATGTCATTGGCTTAGGCCCTAACGCTTACGCTAAACCGGCAACGGCCCTGAACATCCTGCGCGAAACGGTGATGGGCCGCGAGCTGTTCGACCACGCCTTCAAGACCTACGCCCAACGCTGGGCATACAAGCACCCCACCCCGGCCGACTTTTTCCGCACGATGGAGGACGCCTCGGCCGTGGACCTGGACTGGTTCTGGCGCGGCTGGTTTTACTCCACCGACCGCACGGACCTGGCCCTCGAGTCGGTGAAAAGCTACCAGCCCGGCACGGGCAACCCCCAGGTGGAGAAGGCCCGCCAGCAGCAGCTGCAGGCCGCCGCCGCGCCCAGCATCTCGGCCCAGCGCAACGCCACCGACTTGAAAAGCACGTTGGTGGAGGTGAAGCCCGAGCTCAAGGACTTCTACAACGGCTTCGACCCCCTGGCCGTCACCCCCGCCGACCAGCAGCGCTACCAGGCCTACCTGGGCGGCCTGAGCCCCGAGCAGCAGAAGCGCCTGGGCGAACAACAGTACTTCTACGAGCTGAGTTTGCGCAACGTCGGCGGGCTGGTGATGCCCGTGGTTGTGCAGCTCACCTACGCCGACAACTCCCAG
>JAQBNX010000317.1 GCA_028288385.1 Spirosoma sp. | reverse complement strand
GCAATGCTTCCAGTAGCATCCTGCCGGTTCTGAGTACCGTAGCCTATGACTACAACTTCATTTAATTGCTGCATATCACCCTTTAGGGCGACGTTGATGGTCGTTCGGCTATTGACGGGAACCTCCTGCAGGGTGTAGCCAATAAAGCTAAAGACTAACGTGCTGGTTGGCGAGGCTGTGATTTGGTAATTGCCCTGAGCATCGGTGTTTGTGCCCCGATTAGACCCTTTTACCTGTACGGTCACACCGGGTAAAGTAGATCCATCTTCTGATGAAGTGACGTGGCCACTCACCGTTACATCCTGTGCCAGCACTGGCAGGCAGAATAGCAGTGAAAGAAGCCAGGTTCCGTAGAAAATTTTGCGCATATGTGAAGAGTAATTAAAAATTTAACATGTCCCTCAAAACGGGGATACAAATATACTGTCTCTATTGATTAATCCATATCTGTTCTTTTTGGTAAATTTATTGGTAGTTACATGTACTGCTAATCGATTGCTACATTGGACTAAAACACAAAAAAGCAACCTAGCCAAGCCAGGTTGCTTTTTGCAAGATTAATTCATAATAAATCAGGGTGTAATCCTAGCCCGCACCTGTTGGGTTACGATTTGGTCGCCATTATCCAACGTTACCAGGAATATAAATGCAATCTCGCGTGGAGCTAATGCTGTGCCTGGGGTCGTAACAACAGCCGGATACTTGGTTTTAAAGGCTGCAAGCGTCGTCTCGAACGTTGCTGTTGTACCATTAGCCACAATGGGAGCCGTGTTGAAAACCGAGGTAGCCGTGTTCAGAGAAGCCGGATTAATACCCGTTGCTCCAGCAGCCACTTTTGTGATTTCCTTAATCGTGCGTCCTGAGCTTTCCGGAATGGAGAGGGTAAACTTAATCGCACCACTACCAGACGTAGAGACTTCTATGAATGGATTGCCGCCAAAAGTGGTCGCTCCAGGGAATGTTACGGGCACAGCCGGGCGATTATCACGAACCAGTGGACCGTATTCTAGGTCGTCTTTGCAAGCGAAGCTCGTTACTACGAGTGCTGCCAGCAAAAAGCTTTTTATGATTGTCAGTTTCATATGATTTTAAATAAAGTGCCAGGAATGACGATTAATCGACGTCCCACCAAACTTTTACGTTTGACTGTGGAGCCGGGTTGAGGAAGTTCGGGTTGCGCTCGTTTTCAAACGATACGTATTGAGCCCGTACCGGTCGGGTAGCGTCAATACCGGCCGCATTCTGAGCTGGCTGCTGAGTTGGATAACCCGTACGACGCCAATCATTCCACAATTCCACGCCATTGCCAGTGAAAGCGATGTATTTCTGGGTTATGATCTGCGCCAACTTCTCCTGAGTAGTACCGGTTAACGTAGCTACTTTGGGATTAGCCGTCAAATAGGCATCTATCTGGGCGGCAGTCAAACCAGCAAGCGACATCGACGCACGAATGCCTTCAGTGTAGAGGGCCTGTGGGTCACCAGCCGTACCTAAGACAAGAGCTGATTCTGCCAGGATGAACGCACGCTGAAAATTAGTGATAAGCCGCACAGGACCTTCCCCATTTGCTCCGGTAACAAAAGCGTTATAACGCGACCATGACGAAACAGGAGCAGGAAGTGTACCACGCTGACCATTGTCCCACGTTACGTAGTTCGTAGCGGGCTTTGTAAAGAAGATAGGCAACCGCGGATCAATCAAACTCTGAAGCAGGCAGAGGTAACGAGTGCTTAACAAAATATCGTCTTTAAACGAGCATATAATTGAGTACTCATACCGGCGGTCACGGCTACCCACCGACGCACCAAACGTTACGTTTAGATCATCAGCATTTGATGTAATAAACGCGTTGCTTGCAATAACCTGGTCAATTACCTGTTTCGCTAAAGCTGGCTCTTTACGACTGATCGTGTTCGCAAACTTTAACAGCATCGTGTTACCTGCTTTACGCCACTTAGCCAAGTCACCTTTGTAGATTACATCATCATTACCAGGTTTGGTGACCGATGCTTTGTCTAAATCGGCAATCCCTTCGCGCACCAGGTCAAACAAGCTCTGGATACCAGCTGCCTGATTGCCTTTGTAGATATCCTCCTGCTTATCAACCCGGGGTTGTGGGTTTGTTTCGCCCTGCAGTGCCTGCGAATAAGGTACGTCACCCCAAACATCAGTTGCCAGAGAAAACGTGTAGGCCTTCATGATTTTAGCAATCCCCGTATACGCTGGAGAACTTGACGCAGTAGCAATGTCGATTATCTTTTGGTAGTTGATCAGAGCACCGCCGTACAGTTCAAAGCGCCACTGGTTACCAAAGTCACCTCCGTTTGTTTGGTAGATATCGTACGTAGCCGGGCTGTTAGCTGCGCCAGCTATTTGCTGCATAATAGTCGATGCAAACCGGTTCAATTCGTTTGCATTGGCAAACCCAGTACCAATCTCTGAAGACGGTAATAAAACCGATGGTGGTACTACTGTTGGGTTGTTGGGCGTTACGTTAACGTCCAGAAAATGGCTGCAGCTGCCTAATCCTACCAATAGAGGTAGTACTATAACGGCGCTTCTAAATATAGTTTTCATTGATTTGTGTCAGGTAATTAGTAGTTAGAAAGTAAGCCGCACGTTTACACCGTAGTTGCGTGTATTAGGCGGACCACTCAAATCTAGCCCCTGAATGTTACCAGCTCCCTGCGTGTTAACTTCAGGATCTAAATAATAATTAGGTGCATAAAAATATAAATTACGACCACTGACGCCCACTGAGGCCTGTCCAAAAGGCGTTTTGCCCAGCAAACTCTTTGGAAGTGTATAGTTTAGAGACACCTCACGCAGGCGGTAGACTGTTGCATCAAACACAGCAGCTTCGGAAGCCAGACCACCCAGGCCCTGCCAGTATGTTTGTGCTGGCAACTGGATATTGTTCGGCCGGAATGTACCATCGGCATTCTGAATTACACCGGGCAGAATGCGAGGCTGATCTCGATCAATACCGGTTACGTAAATCTGGCCACCACTACGGTAGTCAATTGCAGCGAACGAGAAAAGCTGACCGCCTTGCCGAGTATCAACCAGTGCTGAAAGAGAAAACCCTTTGTACGAGAACGTATTAGTTAGACCAGCCGTCCAATTTGGGTTCGGGTTGGATATAGTCTGTCCGGCAACACCTGGTGCAAATTGCCCCGTGTTTGGGTTAATGAGAATTTTCCCTACATACTGACCGGTTGGATCATACGTCGCTTTGTTGTTTGGATCTGTGTTTTGTACGCGGCTATAGGCGGTACTAACAACTACCCCATAAGGCTGGCCTTCAACAATTGATGGTGAAATTCCAATGAAGCCGTTTCCTGTGATACCTGACTGAGTAACGCCCGGTGCAATAGAAATTACTTTGTTCCGAATGCGGGTATAGTTCAGGTTAATATCCCACTTAAAGCCATTCGAACGAATAGGTGTTGCTGACAAAACAAGTTCAACACCACGGTTCTGCAACTCACCAACATTCGTTGTGCGCGTGTCATAACCAGACGCCGGAGATACCGATACGTTAAATATCTGGTTCGTAGAACGAGTTAGGAAGTAGGCAGCATCGAGACTTAACCGGTTGTTAAAGAAGCCCAGGTTCAGCCCAACTTCGGAAGATGTAACAAACTCAGGCGTCAAGCCATTGTTACCAATCCGGCTACTAATACCAAATCCTGGAATGCTGCTGCCGCCAATTGAAACAGGGAAATTAATGCTGGCAAGGTTATTACCATAGCTAGAAGTCACGTAAACTGAGTTCAGCAGATAAGGATCTGCATCGCGACCAACGCGGGCAACACTGGCACGTACTTTAGCATAGGAAAGAATGTTCGACTGCAGCTTAAACGCATCTGTCGGAACAAAGCTAATCGATGCTGAAGGATAGTAATATGTGCTGTTGGCCTTGGGCAAAGTAGACGATTGGTCTGCACGCCCTGTCAGTTCTAGAAACAGGTAGTTATTATAGGCAAAGGATGCCTGAGCATAATAACCAACTAATCGGCGCAGCGTTGATTGTTCGCTCGAGTTACTGAATACCGAAGCATTTGATATGTTTTCAAAGCCTGGAATAGTAAGTGAAGCCCCGTAGAGCTGTGCCTGCTGAAATTTCCTCTGGTTGATATTATTACCCAGCAATAAGTTAGCTGTTAAACCCTCCAGGAAAAACTTATTGGTTTTTGCATTGATAAGCAGGTCACCGTTTAACTCGGAACGAAAAAAGTTATCTTGGATTATCTCTCCCGCCGGAGCACGGGAAGCCCCAATGCTATTAACAGCTTTACGGCGGTCGGTATAGGTATCACCCGTAACCCGGTACGTTACATTTAACCAACTTGCTACATCATAGCCTAAGGTGAAGTTCCCGAAAAAGCGGTCAACCTGGCTATCGAGCGTGGTATTAAACAGTGACCAGTTAGGGTTGTTGGCGGTTGTCAGGAAGTAAATGCTCTGACCGGCTGCATTCTGGTAAGGCTCATTTGGCAGATCGTAGCTACGTGGAATACGGGAAATCTGTCCATAGGCGCTACCTCCGTTGCCAAGTGCAGCGCCCCGCTGCACTGTCTGTACGTATGTCCCTGTACCCGAAATACGCAAGCCATTGTTCAACTTGGTTTCGCCACCTAGTTGAACGTTCGTACGACCGAATTTAGAGTTTTCGGTGATACCTTTCTGACTTGTGTTACCCAGTGAGATATTGAAATTACGTGTAGCGTCTCCACCAGCAATATTAGCTGTGTTCTGAAAAATACTACCTTGCTTAAAGAAGTTCTGAACGTTATTCGGATAAGCCTGATAAGGCCTTGTCTCACCCTGAAGGTTAGTAATCGATGTCGGACCACCTACGAACGCCGGCCCCCATGAGTTAGTAGAGTTATTAACAAACAGGTTGTTCGATCCCTGACCATAGTCATTTTGGAAACGTGGTAAGCCGTATACGTTTTGTATGTTATACGACGAAGAGAGCGTTACTTCTGTCTTGTTGTTCTGGCCGCGCCCGTTTTTGGTTGTAATGATAATAGCCCCGGCAGAAGCGCGCGAACCATACAGTACAGCAGCAGCAGGTCCTTTCAGAATGTTGATCGACTCAATGCTTTCCGGGTTAACATCGGCCAAACGGTTAGCAGACTGTGATTGGAACAGCGTGTTACCGGTAACGTTGACATCATTGCTGAATATGATTCCGTCAACTACGATCAGCGGCTGATTGGAGCCGTTAAATGAAGTAATACCCCGAATGTTGATGTTCGTTGATGCACCCGGCGCACCACTCTGGCCGACGATGTTTACACCTGCCAACTTGCCTTGCAGAGCATTTAACAAGTTTGGTTCTGATTTTTGAGAGATTAGCGCACCGCTCACTTCCTGAGTGGAGTACCCAAGTGACCGTTTATCGCGCTCGATACCCTGCGCCGTAACCACGATTTCGTTCAGATTCGTTGATCCTGCCGATAACGTTACGTTCAGCGTTGATTGATTACCAACAGACAGTTCCTGGCTGTTGAAGCCAATAAAACTAAATACCAACCGACCATTCACTGGTACGCTCACGCTGTAGTTCCCGTTGGCATCGGTAGTAGTCCCACGGGTTGTGCCTTTTACCTGTACGCTCACACCGGGTAAAGCGGAGCCGTCATCTGATGAAGTGACCCGGCCACTCACCGTTACGTCCTGTGCCAGGGCAGGCAAACAGAAGAGCAACATGAGTAACCAGCTAGCCAATAAAAATTTGCGCATAAGTGAGTATTAATTAGAAATTAAAAATGGTTTCCAGAATTGGGGCACAAAGATACTGTTTATACGAATAATTCGTACGCAACAGATTCAAGAAAGGATTGTTTGATTTTAAGTAATAGCCTGGCCACTTATAATTCTGCTGTGGCTTGAAGAGGACACGGGTACAATGGGAAAGTTATAATAACGAGTAGTAATTTTCAAATAAAGTCTATTTGGGGAATGAATTAAAAAGTAGATAAACAGAAATAAAAAACATCTAAAACCCACTATCTCAATAGATAATTATGAGTTTATTGTAGATTGCCTTCTAAATGTACTAATCATGATAATTGCATATATTGATGAAAAAATGTAAAAACTACTTAGTCGCTATAATTTTAGGGGTTTTGCTGGCTCCCGGGGTATTTGGACAAGGGGTAAACCTGTACGCTCGTATGGATAAGACCGCCGAAAGCCTTGAGAAAAAAGTGGTGGCCTGGCGTCGGGACTTTCACCAGCATCCCGAACTCGGCAATCGCGAGTTCCAGACGGCAGCTAAGATTGCGGCCCATCTGCAATCACTCGGTATGGAGGTTAAAACAGGGGTTGGAAAAACAGGCGTTGTAGGATTGCTCAAAGGGGGGAGACCCGGACCTGTCGTAGCCTTGCGGGCCGATATGGACGGTCTACCGGTAACCGAGCGTGTAGACCTTCCTTTCAAGTCCGAAGTCAGGACCGAGTATAATGGTCAGCAAACGGGGATCATGCATGCCTGTGGACACGACACCCACGTAGCGATGCTGATGGGAGCAGCCGAGGTCTTGGCGTCGGTGAAGAATGACCTGCGTGGTACAGTGAAGTTTATTTTTCAGCCAGCCGAAGAAGGCGCACCCGCTGGCGAAGAAGGTGGTGCCTATCTGATGGTGAAAGAAGGTGTGCTGGAGAACCCTAAAGTAGATGCCATTTTCGGTCTGCATATCAACGCACAAACCGAAGTAGGTACCATCAAATATCGACCCGGTGCTACCATGGCCGCTGTCGACCAGTTTGCCATCAAGCTGAAAGGAAAACAAACCCACGGGGCATCTCCCTGGTCAGGAGTAGATCCCATCGTTACGTCGGCACAGGTCATAATGGGGCTGCAAACCATCGTGAGCCGTAACCTGCCCCTAACTGACAATGCGGCTGTGGTGACTGTTGGCGCCATCCACGGCGGTATTCGGCAGAACATCATTCCCGAAGAAGTAAACATGATCGGCACCATCCGTTCATTGGATGCCGACATGCAGAAAACCATTCACCGTCGGATTAGCGAAGTGGCGACCAACATTGCCGAAAGTGCTGGGGCTAAAGCCGACGTGAAGATTGAGGTGATGTATCCCGTTACATACAATGACCCAAAACTAACCGACCAGATGAGCCCTACGCTCGAAGCGGTGGCCGGAAAAGGTAATGTCAAAATCACCCCGGCTCAGACAGGGGCGGAAGACTTCTCGTTCTTTCAGCAGAAAGTACCTGGCTTTTTTTACTTTCTCGGCGGCATGACCAAAGGCACAAAGGTCATGGATGCGGCCCCGCACCACACCCCCGACTTCAAAATTGATGAAAGCTGTTTTGTCCTGGGCATGAAATCGCTTTGTCACCTGGCCGTGGATTACATGGACCAGGCTGGTAAGACAGCTACTGTCAGCGGTAAATAGTTTGCGTAATAATTAGGGCAGCAAACGGTCCGACCGTTTGCTGCCCTAATTATTAGGTCTCTTCGCGTTTTCGCAAAATTCGTGATAAGATACTGGGCAGGAAGCGTTTTAGGTAGATGCCATAGGTTTCCGACCCGCCGATATAAACTTCTTCTTGTTGCTGCGAAACTGCCCGTAGCAGTTCAAGGGCAAACCGGTCGGGGTTCATGCCTTTCTCCTGATGCTGGTCCATTTTTCCGTGTGCCTGCCCATTAGGACCCAAGGCATTGAGCGAAATAGGCGTCTGAATATAGCCGGGGCAAACAAGGGTTACACGCAGGCCCGCGTCGTAGATTTCGGCCCGGAGCGCATCGAAAAAACCGTGCAGCGCGTGTTTACTAGCGCAGTAACCTGACCGTTGTTTGGTGCCGATTTTACCCGCTACGCTACTCGTGACCACAAAATGGCCATGGCCCTGCTCCAGCATCAAGGGTAAAACCGCCTTTGTGAGTGCTACTGCCCCAAAGAAGTTAACCTCCATCAACTGTTTGTAAACGGACAGATCGGTGTTTGCTACCGAACCCCGCTGGGTGATGCCCGCATTTTGAAATACATAATCGATCCGGCCAAAGCGCTGCCGCACCGTTTCGGCATGGGCAGGTAGACTAGTCGTATCAGTCATGTCCATGGGCAAGACCAGCACATCGGCTAAAGGCAGGCCGGTTTGGATAGCCACGCGTTTGAGTTCGTCTTCGCGCCGGGCCGACAGAACGAGTTTGGCGCCCTGTTTAGCTAAGGCTCTTGCTACAGCCTCACCAATACCCGACGACGCACCAGTAATCCAGACAACGGAGTTTGAAAAGAAAGACATCGGGTGATCAATAAATAATGATTGAGCCAATAAGGTCAGCAATTCAGCGGCTACTTGTTCCGATCCTGTTATGGCTTTGCCTTGCGATTCCCACCGAGGGACTTTAGGACAAGAAATGGCCCAATAAGAGTCTGTCGTTTTGCGTGACGTTTATACCCTACGTTACTCACGGGCAAACCTTAAAACACCCCCTTCCTTCACTTCAAGAAGAAGCGATTGCCCAATTGGCAGGGTTAGGTTATAGTCGACATGACCGGCCGGGAAATCGAACAGCACGGGATAGGTGTAGTCGGCAACGGCTTCGGCAATCAGGTCGAACGAAGTCTTTCCAAACGGCAGCGACACATTGGTGCGCATGTCAGTAAACTGCCCGACTACCAGACCAGCCAGACAGGCCAATCGCCCCGACCGTCGTAGTTGCATCAGCATCCGGTCGAGTGAGAAAAGCGTTTCGTCAATGTCCTCCAGGAATAAAATGATACCCGAAAAATCGACATCGGTGGGTGTACCAAGGGAGTTCACAATCATCGTGAGGTTACCACCAACGAGTGGTCCGGTGGCCTGTCCCATCCGGTTGAGCGGATGGGGTGGAATAGTGTACTGCGCCGGGAATTCGCCAAACAGCCATTGCCGAAGCGATTCGAGCGACCCGGACCGGTTGGGCTGACCAAACTGGCGGGGCATCAGGCCGTGCAAACTTCCGATTCCGTGGTTGTAGAACAGGCTAAGCAGCACCGTTACGTCGCTGAACCCCACCAGCCATTTAGGCTGGGCTGTTATGGCCCTTAGATCCAAACCGTCGGCAATGCGGTAGCAACCATAACCCCCACGGGCGGCAAATACGGCCCGCACGGTGGGGTCGTCAAACAGGCGCTGCAAGTCGGTTCGGCGGAGGTCGTCGGAACCGGCAAAAGGCCCGTCGATAGCGTGCAGACTGGCTCCTTCAATAACGGTTAGCTGCCAGTCGTCGCGCAAAATACGCAGGCCTTCGGTTAGTTCGTCATACGGGAACCAACTCGCAGGAGCCACAACGCCAACCGTATCGCCGGGGCGTAAAAACGGAGGAAAAATCATTGAACAATAGCTGGGTAAGGGCGGCTGTATAGTGAGGGAATAATGGCCAGGCTCTGGTGCCGTACATCCATTTAATTGAGTAGTGCAGGCTCGGTGATGTCCAGGCCATTCAGGTCAACCGTTACCATACCTGCCTGGCTGCCATTGAACATGGGTTTAAACTTATGCCCCCAACGCACTTCGTCGTACCGGTAAGAGTAGCGGCTGTGAACCACCTGCGAAAAAGTGTCGTCCATGGCACGTAGCAAAATCAGAAACTCGGCGTCAGATTCTTCCAGGTCTTCGGGTGTGCAACCGTGCAACGGACTTTCGGTCGTGATGGGGTGTACCAGCGTCCAGTTGGTTGGGAAAAAGCTAACCTTGTTACGCTCCAGATTAAGGTTGTAATAGCGCCTGTAAGGAGTTCCATCTGGTTTGACTTCGAGCTTCGAAAGTGATACTTCTACCTGTACGTCGATCAACTGATTGGCACGGGCATTGATAATCCGAAACATCCAGCCGTTAACATCCAGGTAGGGCGCAAAAACAGCCTGCTTTGAGAAGCGAATGTGGGCAACGGGGCGCGAAAAACGCCCATATAGCAGACCCGTTGCCAGCGCAAAAGCCAACAGCCCCAGCATTGACTCAAAGGCGGCAATGGCGCTGGTCAGAAAACTGTTGGGGGCAATGTGGCCATAGCCAACGGTGGTGAGCGTTTGGGCACTGAAGAAAAATGCTTTCCAGAAAGGGCCATGAAAAACGCTGTCATCGGCGCCTTTTAAATTCTCAGCGCCCACCAGCATGTATATACTGGCGAACAGGACGTTTTCGACTAAATAAAACAAGAGTATCCAACTCAGAAACTGGATCCAGCTTATGGTCATAAGCCGGTTGTAAATATTCAGCCGGTCCCAGAACGACTCGTTGATGCGGTTGACATTTAAACTGCCATCCTTGTTAATGAGTCGGCCATAGCGGTCATTGAGTTTAGTGCCAAACCCTAAATCCTGTCGCTGAACTTCCTGCTGCACCAGTTGACTGTCAGTGCCGTGCAGATTGCCCGTAAGCGGTTTCGGGGCAGTTTGTGTTATTTTTGCTTTCTCCGGCATATCTTCTTAAAATCCTTTGCTGCCTTAATAGGACAAGTTTAAATCAATTTTAATTCATGATTTAATGGGTATATAGGTATATATACTTACT
>JAQBNX010000307.1 GCA_028288385.1 Spirosoma sp. | reverse complement strand
TTTGGCATCGCCTTTGGCCGTATGCTCGTATTCGGCCAGTAACCCTTCCGATGGAATCAGGTTCCGCCAGCCAATGGCCGAATACTCCTGGCTCCGGGTCATGTTCTCATTGGCACCGTTATCATTGCCATCGCCATCCCAGTTAAACCCACCGATCAGCGAAAACCCAATTTCAAAAATTGACTCGGAATTGAATTCTTTTTCCTCAATGAAGTTGTCGGTATACTCGTCCGTCAACTTGTAAAGTCCCGAATTGATAATTGCCTGAAGTTGGGTTTTAGCGCTGGCATAATCTCCTTTTTGCATGTAAACGCGGGCCAGTAGTGCCTGGGCGGCTCCTTTGGTCGCACGGCCAAGATCAGCCCCGCTGAAACTGGCTGGTAAATCAGCTTGAGTTGCCAGCAGATCAGTGGTTAGCAGGGTGTAAATCTCGTCGACGGAAGATTTGGCTTTTGTACCATTGACTTCGGTTACGTAATCAGAATACACGGGCACCGCACCCCAAAGGGTAACGAGATCGAAGTAGGCCAATGCCCGGAGGAATTTGGCTTCGGCCACTACCCGTTTCGCCAGCGTTGCATTGTCTTTAACAGCCGCGCCGTTATCAATCACTACGTTTGCCCGGTGGATAGTCCGGTAAAGGCCATTCCAGACGGAGAAGGCTACTCCATTCGTCGGATTTTGGGCGCCAATCAGGATTTGGCTGCGCGGTGCTTCTAACTGGCCACCACCCGTTGCTACATCGTCCGAACGAAGGTCGTTCAGAAAGAACCACTCGCGGCCGGTCAGGTTCGCGCTTTGCCAAACGGCATAGACGGAGTTGACGCCTTTGAGCAGCTCGTCGGCTGTTTTGTAATAATTATCCGTAATAACCTGATTCGGATTCACTTTGTCGAGGCTGCTGGTGCTGCATCCGAAGAACAGTCCCATGGCCACTATACCCGTTGTCCAGTATGTCGATTTCATTGTGACGTTAGTTATGTCTAATTTCTTAAAAACCAAGTTGTAAGCCTACCAGAAACGTACGCGCCTGTGGGAACTGGCCATAGTCAATTCCATTGGTCAGTGTGGGATTGGTATTGCTGGTCCGTGAACCGACTTCGGGGTCGTAGCCTGTGTATTTGGTGAAGGTGAGCAGGTTCGTTGAGGCTACATACACCCGAGCCCGGCTCAGCGTGCCCCGAGAGAAGGATTGGAGAACACCGGCTGGTACAGAATAGCCGATGCTCAGATTTTTTAGCCGTAGGTAAGAACCGTCTTCAATAAAACGATCTGATGTACGGGTATTGCCGTTAGGATCGCCGTCGACAGCCCTGGGCACATCCGTATTCGTGTTGGTTGGTGTCCAGGCCCGTAGCACATCCGTCCCCGCATTGAACAGCCGCAGCATTCCCTGCTCCAGTACTTTCACGCCATTATAAATTTTGTTGCCCTGAACGCCCTGGAAAAACAGGGCCATATCGAAGCCTCTGTAATTAGCGGACAGGTTTAGGCCATACGTGAATTTAGGTAGGAAGCTACCCAGATTTACGCGGTCGCTGGCGTCGATTTTGCCATCGCTATTTACGTCGACAAATCGGATATCGCCGGGCTTGGCATTATCCTGGGTAGGCGCGGCTTTAATCTCATCGGCGCTCTGGAAGATACCCGCCACTTTATAGCCATAAAAATACTGAACTGACTGCCCGGCTTCGGTACGGGTAATATCGCCCCCGCCATAATCGGCATTGGCTCCATTGAGCAGTGGAGAAACCGTTGGCCCCAGGCTCAGCACTTTGTTGCTGATAAAACTAATGTTGCCCGATGCATTGAAGCGAAAAGCGCCCTTTGTTTTATTGTAGCCCAGTTGCATTTCGACCCCATTGTTTCGCATACTGCCTACGTTCACAATTGGCGATTGCGAATAGCCGATAGATGGTGCGATGGGTTGATTCAGAATCAGGCCGTCCGTATTACGCTGGTAGACCTCAGCCGACAGGGTAATGCTGTTGTTGAACAACCCTAAATCCAGACCAATGTTGCTCATTTTGGTTACTTCCCAACTCAAATTGGTGTTGCCCAGCCGGTCGAAGTAGGTTCCCTGCGCCCGGGCGTCGCCCAGAATGGCATTGGTGTTTTGGGAAACGGCTACCTGCCACGAGTAATCGCCGATACCGTTGAAGCCCATCGTACCATAACTTGCCCGAAGTTTCATTTCTGAAATAGCCGGAATATTCTTCAGGAAAGCTTCTTCGCTGATCCGCCAGCCTGCCGATACCGATGGGAAGTTGCCCCATTTGTTGCCGGGTGCAAACCGCGATGAGCCATCACGACGGAAGGAAGCGCCGAGTAAATACTTTCCGGCATATTCATAATTGAGACGGCCCAAATAGGAGAGTAGCACGTTTTGCGAGCGGGTGCCGGTTAGTCCGGCACTTGTGCTGATAACGGCACTCAACTCGCGGATGGTGTTTGAGGCCGCCTGACCCGTACCAATTATTTCCAGCGTATTACCCGCCTGCCGTTCAGCCACCGCCACGACATTCAACGAATGCTTGCCAAAGGTTTTTTCGTAGGTTAATTGGTTAGATATCAGGGGTGATGCATAGCTCAGTCGATCGTCAGATATATTGGCTAAAGCACGAGCGTTGAAGCTTTCGCTATAAATAGGCAGGAATGAAAACGTACGCGCCGTTACGTAGTCGATACCGCCCCGCAACCGGTACGTCAGGCCGTCAATAATTTTTACATCGACATAAGCGCTACCCAGAATCTTCATGCGTTGCGTATGGCTTTGGTCCTGCAACGCAGCTCGCACCGGGTTTTGCGGATCGGAGCCGTCCGACCCATCGGGGCCACGGTAACCACCGAGCAATGTAGGATCTTCAACGGGCATGTAGGGCGTC
>JAQBNX010000304.1 GCA_028288385.1 Spirosoma sp. | reverse complement strand
ATTGGGTTCGGCACGGATAATCGTATCGGTAGGGAGGCAAAGGAGAGCGGTATGAGGGTTGAGGCGGCTCCAGCTCGGTAAAACAGTCCTCGAGTAAGTTGGTGCCAGATTTGTAGCTATAATAATTGCCAATCGGCAAAGAAGAGCTGAGTAATTCAGCTGTGACATTGAAAACCGAGTAGATTCCCTGGTAACACGACCGGCACCATTCCTGCTTTTCCCATAGCTTCCAGTCCCAGCGATAAAAGTTACGTGTTTGGGCGGGGTCCTGAAAATCTATGTACAGATCATGACCGGCCGTATAAAAGTTGTTTAAGGGTGGAAAAATACTCTTGGGGTTAAACGCAGCCGTAATTTTATCGATGGCCGGTACCGCCTGTAAGACCTGCTGATTCGATACGTAACGCGTGCCCTCCTCCAAGGTAAAACGCAACTGGTAAGCATGGCCGATCTGGCCTTTGAAATCTGAGGGTAGTTGATAGGACCCATCAACCGTCTCATGGCAGACAATAACCTGCGCCGAATCGACCACGACCACAACCGTCGCTTTGGCAATGGGCGTAGTGCCAAATCGGCCCGTCAGTGGGTCGGCTCTGGAGTGGTTTAGCCGGATAATTTGGGGTTCGGCCAAATTGGTAATCGTGCCATCCGCGACGATCACGTTAACCGTCGCTTTAAAATCTCTCTCTTCAGGGTCAACACAGGAAACCAGCCCGAAGAGAGCGCCCGCACAAACCAATAGAAGCCAAAAAACGGAACGCATAGGTAGGTGATCTGGCCTTGAAATCCGATGGACTTTTCCGTTACTTGAACTCAACATTATACGTCAGGCTGGGGATAGGCGCGGCAAAAATGGCTAATCGGTAGGGATTAGTCGCCTGCCCTTCGGTGCGGTAGAAGATCGAATACGCGTTTTTGCGGCCATACAGGTTATACACCGTAAAGGTCCAGTGGCCCTGCCAGCGCCGGGCTTTCAGGCTGGGGTTGTAAATGTTCCAGGCAAAGTCGAGCCGGTGATAGTCGGGCAGGCGGTATTGGTTGCGCTCGTTGTAGTAGGGATAGGTACGGCCCTGATAACGAATAAAGCCTTCCGGCGCGGTATATGGCCGGCCGGTGCTATAGGCGAAGTTGAATGAGAAACTATGGTGCTTCGTCTGGTTGATGTTGATACTTATATTCACACTATGAGGCCGGTCGTAATTAGCTGAATACCAATCGCCCCCGTTGATACGCTGCCGAAAATCGGCTCCTTCGTCTACCTGGTTTTGCGTCCGGGCGTAGGTGTAGTTGACCCAGCCCGTTAGTTCTCCTTTCTTCTTGGCCAGCATCACTTCCAGCCCATAGGCCCGGCTGCGACCTGTTAATAGCTGCGTTTCGGGATAGGGCTGCAACAGAAAGTCGGCCCCCGGCTTGTAGTCCAGCACGTGTTGCGTCCGGCGCCAGTACACCTCGGCCGAAACCTCAAATATGTTGCTTGCGCTATTGCGAAAATACCCCGCCGACAGTAATTCACTGATCTGGGGCTGAACGTGGGCATCGGCGGTTTTCCAGCGCGCCGTGGGCAGGGGCGTCGTCGTGTTGGTAATCACCTGCAAATACTGCCGCATCAGGTTGTAGCCCACTTTAATGGACGCATTCTCTCCCATCGAGTAACGTAATCCAAGCCGGGGTTCCAGCCCGCCGTACTGCGTGGTTACATGCCCGGCCCCGTAACGTACCGAGTCCACCACCGTCGTGACGTCGGCAGCTTCCCCACTAGCGTACTGGCGCACAACCGACGGGCCTAGATTGAGAAAATGCGAGTAGCGTATCCCCGCCGATATAGCCAACCTATCGGACAGGCTCCATTCGTCTTCGGCATGCAGGGCCAGTTCGAGAGCGTTTTCGGGTGGCGTGCGCTGGTAATTGACGGCCAGGCTGTTGCCGGGTATCAGTTCGCCGGGATTGAGTTGGTAGTGCACAGCACTGATGCCCAGTTCAATTTTCTGATTTGTCAATTGGTAGTTCAGATTCGACTTGATCTGCCGTTGTAGCAGCGACTGTTTCAGCACGACCTTGTTGCTGGTGGAGTCTTCAATTGATAGAATCCGGGGAATATAGCGGGCGACAAGGGCGGTCGTCTGTAGGTTCAACGTGGGGTTGAAAGCGTGAAACCAGCGGACCATACCGTTGGCCGTTTCTTGCTGATACTGGGTGGCGGTAGCGTTGATGTTAGCCAGACTGCCCAATAGGTTGGTCTGGAACAGATCGGCACTGTAGTAGCCCATGGCCGTAACGGTGTTGCGGTCGTTAATACGCCAGAAGAGTTTGGCGGTGCCGTCGCCGAATTTGGCCCGTATATTGTCGAAACGCGGGGAAACCAGCCGTAAGAGAAAATCGTTGACCGCTGCCCTACCCGATACCATCAGGGCCAGTTTCCCCTTGATGATGGGCGTTTCAACCGTTAGGCGGTTGGCCACTAAACTGATGCCGCCACTTAGTTGCATCCGGTTCAGATCGGGATTGCGCAGGCTGATGTCGAGCACCGAGGCCGCCCGACCACCGTAGCGGGCTGGTACGTTGCCTTTGTAGAGGTCCAGCCCGGCGACGGCATCGGGCGGAAAGACCGAAAACAGGCCGAACATGTGGGTAGGGTTGAAAATAGGCGTGTCGTCGAGCAGAATCAGGTTTTGATCGGTGGTGCCACCCCGGATATTGACTCCGTTGGCCGCTTCGCCTACGCTGGTCACACCGGGTAGCATTTGCAGACTACGCAGGATGTCGGTCTCACCCAACGCTGCGGGCATCCGCTTCAGGGTGGCAATGTTAATCTGGCTGACGCCCAGCAAGGGTTGACGGACGTTGCGGTCGTAGCCTTTGCTGGTTACGACAACTTCTTCCAGCTGACTCGCTACGCTGGGCAGCCGCACGTCGAATTGAGTGTCGCCCTGTACACGAACGTAACTACGAAACGGGACGTAGCCCACGTAGCGCACCACTACTACCCGCTGTCCCTGCCGAACGGTAACGGTGTAGTGACCCTCCTCGTCGGTGTATGTGCCGGTGGTGACTTTTTCGAAGTCAATGACCACGGCCGCCCGCACCAGTGGCCGCCCCGTAGCCGAATCACGAACGGTGCCGGAGAGCGTGTATGTAATCTGCGCAAAGGAAGGAGCCGCCAACAACGCTAGCAGTAACGTAACGGGTACCAGTCGGTTCATAAGTTAAGGTAAGAGAACGGCTGTCTCAGACGCTAGGGCCAATTTGTAGATTCTGTCAATATGGACGCCAAATTAAGGTGTGTTATCAAAAAACGTTCTTTTTACGCTACCAATCAAAACAATACACTTCTGCCTACACCTACTCAACTGTTCTCGTTTCTGCTAATCATGTATGTTTCGCCGTATTTGCGGTTATCGGCATTGCCATCACGCTCTTAGTTATAACCTGCGTATTCAGCGGTAGCCGCACACCAGGCAAGCCGGAAGGATTCAGGCATTGACATCACCCTTCCTGGTTCCCACCTGATACGTATCAATAAATGGTTATCTTGCCAGCCATGGGATCCCTCCAAAAACGCGATTTTGACGCTGTTGTCGTTGGTTCAGGCCCGAATGGGTTGGCAGCGGCTATTGTACTGCAGCAGGCAGGCCATTCAGTGCTGCTGGTCGAAGCTAAGCCAACCATCGGTGGAGGGATGCGTACGGCTGAGCTGACACTGCCCGGATTTCGTCACGATATTGGTTCGGCCATTCATCCACTTGGAGCTGATTCGCCCTTTTTCAAAACCCTGCCGCTTCATCGCTTCGGACTGGAATTTATTACGCCCCCTGTAGCAGCCGCTCACCCTTTCGATGGAG
>JAQBNX010000866.1 GCA_028288385.1 Spirosoma sp. | reverse complement strand
TCCTCTTTATTGATCCCCAGTATATCTCTCAGCCTGTGCCCCATGATCATAAACAGGTTGACCGAGAATTAGACAATTTACCATCTCGCTCCGGCAGGGTATTACGACGTTGTACCTGAGAAAACTCTGATAAACCAACCCGGTAACAGCCAGCACTATCCATTAGCGGGTAGGATAGGAATTAGGTGAGTCTTATTACGTACCTTGGCGTACAGGTCTGGTTCAGGCTTATATTCACAACTTCCTCTTGACCAATAAGCAGTTCTGTATTTATGCCGTCGATGATGACGAAGACGACAGGTATCTAATCAACGAGGCGCTCAAAGGCTACTCAGATTGTGCCGTGACCTTCTTCGAGGATGGAGAATCACTAGTAGCAGACCTGTCAAACAGGCCCGAAGAGAAACTACCGGCCTTAATCCTATTAGACCTGGATATGCCCCGCATCGATGGTTATGAGGTACTGCAAACCCTGCGAACCAACCCGAATCTATGTTTCATCCCCATACTGGTTCTCAGTGCTACCCGAAGTGAGCAGACCGTTCGCAAGGCTTACCAGTTGGGAGCCAACACGTTTATGAGTAAGCCAAACTCCTTTTCTGAAATGAGTCAGCTACTTCAGTTGATGCACACATATTGGCTGAAAACGGTTCATATACCGGCAAACCCCTAGAATCCCCACTAGCCAACTAACCGTTGCCAAAACGATGCGTAGACAAACAGCTAAGCAGTTAGTCATTTAGTACGGGTGCTGTTTATTCCCTAATTCGTTGGTTTATTCCCTCGACCGGTAGGCTTGCCGTTACGTCTCGGCCATACTACGCCTCAATATGAGGCAACGCTTAAGCGCTCCAGGCAGGCATTTAAGCGGAGATGCAAAGGCGAAATGCAAGGGCTTTTTGGCGATATACTACCAGTCCAGGCGTCTACCACCCTGGCTCAATCCGCGGCATGAAGTAAGACTAAAAAACATATTTACCCACACCTAGTAGCAGCACGTTTTTCATGGATCAGTGCCGGGCTTTCCCCTTTCAGATACTCTCTTAAATACTGCGACACATAGGCTGAACCATTGTCCGACAACATGCGTGGTCGGGGATCGGTAGGCAAACTACTGGCCTTTAGGCCTTCTTCTTCCAACAGGGCAAATTTACTCGCTAAACTATTAAGGGTTGTTGGGGCAGTAAAGACCACCATGCGCGATAGAGTTAGCGGATTATTATGAAATTAGTCTGAGAGTAACCCTGGAAAATAAGTAGGAAATAGGCGGTATCACCACCGAGTGACCCTTGATGATGACAACTGATGCGCATCAGCGTTGTCCCTCTCATCTGACGCTTGCAGGGGTCGGATGAATTCGCTAAACAGGAGCCGCCGGGTTGTTAAACAAAAACCAGTCAGCAAGCCCCACTGCTGCGGAGCCTGCTGACCGGATTACTGCCGCTAGCCTGTGGCTTAATCCGCTTTCAACAGCCGTAGGGTTTGACTTTGGCCCGCCGTGCTCACCCGCAGCAGGTACAGGCCTACTGGAGCCCCACCCAGCCCCAGCCACTCCTGATGGGTGGCCTGCTCAACCACCACCTGCTTATCGACCAGCACCTGACCCGTCAAATCGGTTAGTTGCAGGCGCACGGTCTGATGCTGGGCCCCCTGGATGCTCACCCTGACTTCCTCCTCCACCGGGTTGGGAGACACACTTAGCTGAACCCTGAGCCCCGGCTCCGTGGCTCCCAACCGGGCACGGGCTGAGTTTACCGGACAGATGGCCCGGATATCCCAGAGGTAGCTATCCTGGCTGTAGGTGCCATTGTTGGTCAACTGACGAACCATCAGGGTAATGGGCTGGGCATCGGCGGCCTGGCGCAGTTCAAAATCAACGAACTGGTTGGGGTTGGTGGTCCAGCCCGTAATACCGGCAGCCATGTACTCGATGGGGGCGGAGAGTGTTGCCGAGCTGTTGCCTCCCTGGGTCATGAAGCTAAAGGCTCCACTGGGGCAGTCATACAGGGGCGCTACCAGTTGTAACGCAGACGGTGCCGGTGGTACCGGTGGTACCGGTGCCGCCCCGCCCAATAGGCCTCCCGACCCCGTATGAACAGGTCTAAACATCTGGATGCGATCGTTACCAGTATCCGCCACGTAGATGGCCCCGGTCCGGTCCACAAACACGCCATATGGAGAATCTAACTGATTGGCTCCGTTGCCGTGCGTACCAGTGACCCCGGCGACGAGGGTGCCGGCGGTGCCACTGGTGGAGTTGGGGGGGAACTTCATGATCCGATGGTTATCAGTATCCGCCACGTAGATGTACCTGTCCCTATCCACAAACACGCCCGCGGGTTTACGCAACTCATTGTCCTTATCGCCAAACTTACCATCACTGATACCAGCGACGATGATGCCCTTGTGGGCACCACTGGCATCACGGGTCCACTTCATGATCCGATGGTTATCAGTATCCGCCACATAGACCGTGTCCGCGTCCACAAACACGCCGCTGGGATGATTCACACTTTCGACTTTCGAGAAGGGACCAGTGCCCCCGGCGACAGTTTCCTGGTTGAGGCGGGTCCATTTCTGGATGCGATGGTTACGAGTATCCGCCACATAGACTGCCTCGTCCTCGTCCACAAAAACGCTACCTGGAGAATCCAAATTTTTGACATCCGCAGATGCTTCTTGAGTAACCCCGGCGACGGGGGTGCCACTGCTAGAGCCAGAGGGAAACTTCTGGATGCGATGGTTACGAGTATCCGCCACATAGATGTTCCTGTACCTGTCCACAAACACGCCACTGGGAAAATTTAACTGATTGGGCTCTTTGCCTGGCGACTTACCATCACTGATCCCGGCGACGGTAGTGCCGGGGGTGCTCTGGCTGGAGCCGGGGGGAAACTTCTGGATCCGATGGTTTTCAGTATCCGCCACATAGATGTCGCCGCTTTCCACAAACACACTCCGTGGACCATTCAACTGATTGGCCCCTGGGCCATTTCCATTATCTCCAGCGACGGTGATGCCCACGTGGGCCACAGGGACTCCGGGAGTCAAGCGTTCCAGGGGTGGGGCGGGGGTGGTCCCGGGAGTCAAGGGTTCCAGGGGGGCCACGGGTGGGGGCGTAGCCACGGGGAGAAACTTCTGGATGCGATGGTTACCATAATCCGCCACATAGATGACCCCGGCCCCATCCACAAATACACTCCGTGGACCATTCAACTGATTGGCTCCTGGGCCATTTCCATTATCTCCAGCGATGGTGATACCCTGACTGGCATCACGGGGCCACTTCATGATGCGATGGTTACCAGCATCGGCCACATAGAGGACCCCGGCCTTGTCCACAAACACGCCCTTTGGATTATTCAGCTGATTGGCCCCTGAGCCTGGCGTACCAGTGCCGGCGACGGTGATGCCGGCGGTGCCACTGCTGGAGTTGGGGGGGAACTTCATGATCCGATGATTACCAGCATCCGCCACGTAGACAGTCCCAACCGTATCCACAAATACGTCACTGGGAAAACCCAACCGATTAGTCCCGTTACCAACCTCACCAGTGCCGGCGACGAGGGTGCCGGCGGTGCCACTGCTGGAGTTGGGGGGGAACTTCATGATCCGATGGTTATCAGTATCCGCCACATAGATGACCCCGGCCCTATCCACAAATACGTCACTGGGAAAACCCAGCCGATTGTCCCCGTTGCCAAGAAGACCAGTGCCGGCGACCACGGTGCCAGAGGTGCCACTGCTGGAGCCGGGAGGAAACTTCATGATCCGATGGTTATCAGTATCCGCCACATAGCTATACCCGGCCCCGTCCACAAACACGCCCGTGGGTTCAAGCAACTCATTGTCCTTGTCCCTGTTGCCAGGAAGACCAGTGCCGGCGACCACGGTGCCAGAGGTGCCACTGCTGGAGTTGGGGGGGAACTTCATGATGCGATGGTTATCAGTATCCGCCACATAGCTATACCCGTTCCCGTCCACAAACACGCCCGTGGGTTCACGCAACTGATTGTCCCCGCCGCCAGGCAAACCATTGCCATTCCCGGCAGCGGTGGTACCACTAGGAGCCCACCGCTGGATGCGATGGTTACCAGCGTCGGCCACATAGATGTACCCCAACTCGTTCACAAACACGCCACTGGGTTCCCGCAACTGATAGGGCCCCGAGCCAGACGTACCATCACCGACCCCAGCAACGGTGATGCCCTCACTGGCCTCGCGGGCCCACTTCTGGATACGATGGTTTTCAGTATCCGCCACATAGATAACCCCGAACCCGTCCACAAACACGCCACTGGGAAAATTTAACTGATTTGGCTCGTTGCCTGGTCCATGGCCCCCGGCAACAGTGAGGCCGATGGTGTCTCCGGGGGGGAACTTCTGGATGCGATGGTTAAAAATATCCGCCACATAGACGACCCCAGCCCCATCGACGAAAACGCTACTTGGACCACTCAACTGATTGGGCTTGCGGTCTTTGAAAGGAATAGCCCCCCGGGCAACAGTGGTACCGGCAGTGCCCCTGCTGGAGCCGGGGGCGAACTTCTGGATGCGATTGTTACCATAATCGGCCACATAGATGGCTCCGGCCCGGTCCACAGAGACACCGGATACAGTAGAATCCAACTGATTGGGTAAGGAACCAGCACCATTGCCCCCGGCGACGATGGTACCGGAGGTAGCCCTGCTAGCCCCGGGAGGGAACTTCATGATGCGATTGCCTATTTGATCGGCCACATAAACGAACCCGGTCCCATCAACAACTACACCACTTGGGTAACGAAACTGATTGAGCTCCGCGCCGTATCCATTGCCCCCAGCGACGATGGTGCCCTGGCTAGTGGCGGTGGTGACCCCGGGGGGCCACTTCATAATGCGGTTGTTTCTTTGATCGGCCACATAGACGAACCCGGCCCCGTCTACGTATACGCCCTGTGGCGTATCCAACTGATCGAAACCCTGGCCTGGTTTTGACGTAATCCCGGCGATGGTGACGCCAGTGCGGGCTTGGGCTATAGCATTGGTTGACCACCCAAGCCAGAGTAGCCAAAGCAGGACCAGAGTCCACCGCCCATGCCCCGACCGGGTAGAGTTAAGGGTTGAGCTGCCCCACTCAACGCCTGCGGGGGAGTGTGGGTGCCGGCCTAGAAGGGATGGGCTCAGGCTGACCGTCCTGCGGGTGGCTTGGGCGAAATAGGCAGTAAACGTGGTTGTCATGAGTTTGCCTGGGTTTAACGGATTAAAGGACATGAAACTAACTAATGATTTTGGAGGCTGGGTTGAGGGGCAACTGAAGTAAGCCGACAAAACGGTAACATCGTCTCGATCGGGTCCGTATCGACTGGTGCCCGCCAATTGTCGGGACGAATAGAAATCGGGCTACTGGCTGGATTTGTTATGCGAAATGCGGGCCGTGACTGCGATGAGCAGATTCATCCAGCCTTCCTTGTCGTAGCCAGCCGCGTCCACTAGTTTAAACGTCGGGTTGGTCAGGTTGGTGGGTAGTGGTAAGTCATGTCCTAAAACCCGCCGTCATGGATTTGCCTATAGAGTCTGCTGTGATAACCAATCGGCGAAAGGCCCGAATCACCGGATACGAATACATTCAGTTGCCCATCCTGGTTG
>JAQBNX010000295.1 GCA_028288385.1 Spirosoma sp. | reverse complement strand
CTAACGGGCCAGTCCCACCAGTCCGGCACCCGATCGAGCCGAAATTCGAGGTCAAAACAAACGGTATTTGCATCCGAGTTGGGTAGCCGGCTAATCTGGCGAACAACGCCCGGTAAAGGTAGTGGTTCCAGACGCGTATCGTCGGCCAGCCATTGTTGCAACGCCACTAGTTCGGACTCCGTGAAAAAGGTGGCGAAAGGCAGACGTAGTGGTTCTGGACGGGGTTCGCGCGAGGGTGGACGGCGAGGCCAAAGAGTGCCGCTTAGCGAGACCTGCTCGTTGTCGAAGTGAAGTCCATACGACAAAGTACAAATTTCGCCCTGAAAGCGCATAAATTAGCCATGTTTCAATTGCAACGGTATTTTTGCAACGGTCAAAAGTAATTCCTTTTGGCGCCTTCAACATTAAAATGAATTTTTTTGTTGATGTTTTCTTAAACAAAATAGTAGTTACCCCTCACAGCCATTACCTATCCCTATGCCTATTACGCTTTACATTGTCCGTCATGCCAAAGCAGAAGACCGGGCCATGTTTATGGCTGATCATGATCGCCGGCTTACATCAGAAGGAATTATAGCCGCGGCCCGTATGGGCCGTTATCTGAAGAGCCAAGCCATCAATCCCACTGTGATTGTGAGCAGCACCGCTCCCCGTGCTGCAGACACCGCCCGCGTGCTGGCCGAACAACTGGGTCAAGATCCCGCGCAGATCCGGCTTGAAGAGAGCTTGTTTGATGGTGGCCCCAAAGCGTATCTGGCCATTGTTAATGCGTTGCCCGGCGAGGTGCAGTCGGTTATGATTGTCGGGCACAACCCCGATGTTTCTTACCTGGCTGAATTCCTGACCCATCAATCCCTGGGTTCGATGAGTAAAGGAGCCGTAGTAGCCATAACCTTTGGTAATCTGGACTGGGCCGAGGTGTCGGGACGCACAGGAAGTGTAGCGTTTCAAGTAGCTCCTAAGCAACTCAGCGGAAGTGAGTAGCGTTTTGGGGTTATCGATCAACGAAATCTCACGGCTTCCCATCGGTGAATGACCGGTCGGGCTGTCTATCAATGAAAACCATGAATCGCAACCGTCGTATCTTTATTATTGTATTTATTGCGTTCACCACCCTTATGGCGTTGCTGACTATTGACATGGCTAGCCGGACTACTGCTCCCTGGAACAAACGCCGAGAGGTAGAGCGGGCGTTTCCGGCTGGAAAAGATGGCACCGCGATTGATACACTGGCGGCTGATACGTTGCTGATGCCTTGAATCTTATGCTGCAATTAACGGCTATTCACCACGTTGCCATCATCTGCCGTGACTACCAAACTTCGAAACACTTTTATACCAAAACGCTGGGTCTGACCGTAGTGAAAGAGGTATATCGTGCAGAACGCGGGTCGTATAAGCTTGATCTGGCTCTGAATGACCAGTACGTCATCGAACTGTTTTCGTTTCCCAACCCACCCCAACGGCCTACTCGCCCCGAAGCACTGGGATTGCGTCACCTGGCGTTTGCTGTTACCGATCTGGACGCGGCTGTGGCTTACCTCAATGCCCAGAACATAGCTACCGAACCCATTCGGACTGATGAACATACGGGTCGCCGGTTCGCGTTTTTCAATGATCCGGATGGGTTGCCGCTGGAATTTTATGAGCTATAAAAACTAATAGGTGGCGTATTGACAGATACGTAACACAACTGCATCATAAAGTTATTTGCCGATTACGTTCGTCAGCACGTCAACCAGGGCATCAACATCATCGGGGGTGTTGTAGAGGTGTGGCGCAAGGCGTAGTACGCGGTTTCGGGCCGACACAGACACATTTTCGGCCTGCAAGGCTGTGGCAACTGCCATAGGGTCGGCCCGCTTGGGAAGCCACAGGCCAATCAGATGGTGACACCGCCCAACGGTTCCGTTAACTGGTTCCACCCAACACCCGAGTGATTCGAGGTCGTTAAGCGAGTTGGTCAGTAGTTGATGGGTGTATGCCTGAATGCGCTCGGGTTGCCAGTCGATGAGTTGCGTAAGGGCGGTTTCAAGCATGGGCATCTGGATAAAATGCGACTGCTCTCCAACGTTGTAGCGATAAGCTTTCGGTCGGTAGGCAGGTTGGTAGTCGGTCAGGCGGTGAAACTGATTGCTGTCGACTCGGTTGGCCCATCCTTCTTCCAATGGGACACCATCGTCGAAAGTGGGTCCATAATAAGCCAGCCCCAGGGAATACGGTCCCATCAACCACTTGTAGCCTGCGCAAATAACAACATCAGGCCGGATGGCTTCCAGGTCGAACGGTAAGGCGCCAATAGACTGCGTTCCGTCGATGGCCAGCCACGCACCTACGGCCCTGGCCCGTTGGCCAACAGCTTCCAGATCAAACCGGGTGCCGTACATCCAATGGACCGGCGGCACAACAACCAGGGCCGTATCTGGCCCAATAGCAGCCAGCAGCCGTTCATTCCATTCAGGCCCTTTTGGAAACCCGGCCGGCATAGCAACAAACGTAACAGTCAGTCCAAGTTCAGCACAAACGCGGTCCCAGGCATATACATCGCTCGGAAATTCGCCATCGACCAGCACGATCCGTTGCCCTGGCCTGATGCCTGGTTTGCGCGGCAGGTTGCGGGCCACGACGCCCATGCCATAGGCGACCGATGGTATAATGGCGATACGTTCCGGGTCTGGCGGTCCGGCGGTCCGGTTATGGATGAGTTGGGAAAACAGGGTTCGGACTCTGTCGGCTCCATTGAAAAAATCGTCGGGGTGCAAACCAAACGGGTTGGCTTGCCGGGTTATGGCATCATGCCCCGCCTGCTCAACGGCCTGGCTGAAAGGCGATCGGGTAGCACAATTAAGGTAATGAATACCCCTGGGCAACGAAAACAAGTCTTTTTGGCAAGGAAGGGGAGCGGCTGCTAAGCTCATATAGTAGCTAAAGATAAGCTGGCAAGATACCAAAAAGCCCTAAAAGCAGCCCTTAAAAGTCTGGCACAGAATTTGTTTCCTAATTAAGAGAATTCATAAACATCTTCCGGTTGACTCCATTCACGATTAGTTCGAGAGCATATAGCACACCTTATTTTAGGCTATCAACCTACTGAATAACCTGCCATAAGCAGGAGATTTAGTAACGCGTCTTTACCAAGTTTTGGGTTAGTTAGAGAAGTTGTTCCCCATTGCCAATTTTGGCGGTGGGGACTTTTTTGTAATAAAGTGGCCAATTCAACTGGTGCACGACCTGCTTCAATCAAAATTAGCTCACCAGCGGGAAAGACGTAGATCGCTAATTAATGGAGACAGTAGGCGTTTCAATCTGGTAATTTCTACTTTCTGTACAAGGCGTAATGGTGGTATAAAGCCTGTAAACTGCATAAGTGGCTCATCGCCATAGATTGATATTGAAGGTTGAGAAGTTACTTTTGATGGATAAAGTCGGGTGGATACCTTGCCGATGGAAATGGTATAGGGTTTATGAATTATAGAACAAAAGTTAACGAAGGCCAAGTGCCAACCTTAACACCCGATACCCTGGGTGGGCTCGTGTTTAAGATTGCCGGCTGGCAGTCCATGCAGGGCCCATATTATAATACGTTTCATATCAATCGGCTTGAAGATGTGCGTCAGGTGATGAAATTTCCTATGCCTCCCCATCGCAAAACCGTCATCGATTTTATTTTTATCACCCACGGCCGCATGATTCGTCAAAAGGGGTTGGATCGCTATGAGGTTCCGGCCAATACGTTGTTTTTTCTGCCAGCCTATCAAATTAGCCGAGACGATTGGATGAGCGAGGATATTCACGGTTACTACTGCCATTTTGATACCGGCCTACTCACCAAACGCTGGCAAAAACAGGATCTGGAAAATGAATTTCCCTTTTTAAGGTACGTCGGACTCCCCTTAGTAACTGTTGACAATGAGCTGTTTGGGCAGGTATTGCCGTTGGTTACGCGACTGGATATGGAATATAAAAAAAAACGGTCCGATTCAACTGACATATTCAGAATCTATCTGCTGGCCTTATTCACTGAGTTAAAACGG
>JAQBNX010000279.1 GCA_028288385.1 Spirosoma sp. | reverse complement strand
GCTTACGGATACATACGCATGTACTTACCGGCGCGGACCCGGTCGATCTACTCGATGACGATCGCTTTGCCGACGCTGACCTGCTGGTGACGGCTTCCAGGGGTGCCGATGGGTTAAAAGAAGCCCTGTCGGGGTCTAACGCCCAACACCTGATCCAGCGAGCTACCATGCCCGTACTGGTGGTAAAAAACCCATCGGGCAAACTTGACTGCAGAACGGTTGTCTTTGCTTCGGACTTCAACAACCACTATGATGAATCGATTGAGTTTTTAAAAACGCTGCTCAATGGGTTTGCGCACCCAGTCCTTCACCTGCTGTTTATCAATACGCTCAGCCGCTTTGTGCCTACCCACGAAATCAGGCCGCGCATGGAGGCTTTTGCCGCCCGCTATGCCCTCGACAGCTACACCATAAACCAACAGGATGAGCTTGATGTAGAAACGGGGGTGCTGGGGTTTGCTAAAGAGAAAAATGCGGACCTGATCGTACTGGGCACCCACGGTAGGCAGGGCCTTGGGCACCTGTTGCAGGGTAGTATCGCCGAAGAGGTGGCAAATCATGCGCTCATCCCGGTGTTGACCTTGCCCCTCCAGTCTGAACACGTACCGATGGTGATTTTATAAAGCTTTATGCCCTGTCACATCGAGACCTGGCTCACAATATAGAACCCCGGGAGCGATCGCTCCCGGGGTTCTATATTGTGAGCCAAATCAATTTATTTAAAACGTGGGTTGAGCGATCATGTACTGGCGGATTTCCGTTTTAAATGCCCGGAAGTCGGTGTGAAAGCTATCCATCTCCTGGCGGAGATATTGGTGATCCAGTCGGGTTTCATGATCCAGCACCTGCCCTTCCTGCACACCGCCGGCCACCTCCGTGTCAACGGTTTGACTCACGTCCAGCAGGCGTTTACTTAACCGCCGGAAATGGGCCAGTTGATTCATCTCGGTGTGCCAGGTGTCAGCGTTAGTCACATGGGGGTCTAGCCCCTCGCCTAGAGTACCCAGCAGGTCTTTCCAAAACTGGACCTGTTGAGCGGCCAGCTCAAGTTCACTGCGCCAGATGCGGTGCAGTAGATGAACCTCCGATAGGGGACGATATTTTTCTGATTTCATGATGGGAAGTCGATTAAAGATACGTAGTGAACGGGCTCTCATCCAGTGTCGGATCTGGTACTTTGGCCCTGGTTGATGCGACCGGTGCGGGGTCATACAGGGTTAGCAGCGGAACGCGCGCGTAATAGGCCGCCGGGCGGGTTTCTCTGTGTCAAGCAGCAGATCGGAAAAACCTTTATGATGGAGGAGCATCACCAATAAATCCACCGGATGGGTGTCTACATACGAGTTGATGCCCGGCTCTACATCGTCGTGAATGCTGTAGGTGTCGACCTGTTGGTCTTCATACATGCCCTGCACGACCACACTTTGCCAGCAGGTCGGACTGCTTTGTTCATCTACCTCAAAGCAAACGGCCGGATTTTTACGCAACAGCCGGGTTTTGGTACCCTCACGGATTTGGCCGTAAATGGCGTGTCCGTCATAGAGATAGGTAACGGGCAGCACCAGCACCTGTCCATCGGCGGCACAGCCAATACAACCCAAAAACTGTTTCTTCAGCAGGTGGTTTGTCACTTCGGGCGATAGGTCACGTAGCATAGCCATTAGCTGGTTTAGGTGTTAAGTCAAAACTAAAGGTGGCCCAGCTCCCGGGCCCGGGAGCTGGGCCAGGCGAAGGGCTGATTTAGATCAGGTGATCAAGATCAGTTTCTGAGGTAGCCCCCATCAGGCAGCCAGTCGGATTAAACCGGTTACTTTGCCGGGTCGTTAAACAACGCTACGCATGAAAACCATCCTGGTCCCCACTGACCTTAGCCCCCTAACCCACCAGGCCTTGTCGGTAGCCGTCAGCCTGGCCCGGCAGAATCAGGCTGAAATCCTCTTGCTGCATTCGGTCCTATACCCACTTCCTGAGCCTGTCTATGCCGAGACACTGACCACCACCACTGAGCGAACGGTGGCGATCTACGAAGACCTGGAGCAGGAGGCCCATAGCATGCTCAAGTGTTTTGCCAACAATCCGGCTTACGCCGGTGTCGCCATTATCCCGACGCTGATCCGAAACGGGCAGGAACTGGTCGCTGCCATTACGGACTGGTCCGCTGACCTGATTATTATGGCCTCAATGGGAGCGTCTGGTCACGAAGAGTGGCTGGTCGGCTCTACTGCCGAAGCCGTTGTCCGTTACGCGCACTGCCCGGTGCTGGTGGTCAAAAATCCCGTTGCGGATTTTCAACCCGAAACTATCGTCTGTGCCATAGATGTCGACGATCGGTTAATGATGATGCAGCACTATCCGTTTCAGGTGGGCGAACAGGGTCTGCACCAGTTCCTGTTTGTGACAACACCCTCCGACAAGCGCGACCCGGAAGCTGTCCGGGATTGGGTGAATGCGTTTGCCCGCGTCAAGGGTATACTAAAATTCGATTTTATCATACGCCCGGCCAAAACGGTTCCCCAGGGTATCATTCGCTACGCGGATGATGTACAGGCTGACCTGGTCGTGCTGTTTACACACGGCCGTAAGGGATTAGCCCATTTACTGTCGGGCAGTGTAGCGGAGGACGTCTTACATCATGCCCAGATGCCCGTGCTTATTATGCGGCTGTGAACGTCAACGGGTTTTACATGTTGCGGTGATGAAAAGCGCCCCCGCCGAAGCCCAGCGTCAGATAGAAGCCTTGCGGCGTATACCGAGTGACCAATAGCGTGGTTGCGCCGCCCTGATCACCGTGCCACTCCGCCGAGGCGGTTGTCAGTCGATAGCCTGCCCGAACGCTGAGCATCGGCGCAAACGAGGTTGGGACAACATCCGACTTCCCCATCAACCAGTCAAAGGTCAGTCCAATATCAGTAGCGAATCCATCGAGCACGCGGGTCGAGGTAGCGCCGTTGGCCATCCTCGAGTTGACGTTGAATGAGTTAAGACCTGGCCCCAGGCTGGGGTAAAGTTTAGCCCGGTTCGTGCGCCAGACGACCCACCCAACCCAGACGTGCACGTTCGACGCGGACGATTCGACGGTTGATTGAGTGGTAACGTCCTGTATTCGCTGGTTGGCCAGTGTCGATACGTTAATGCCGGCTAGCCAGCGGTTTCGGCGGAGGTATCCCTCCCCACCTATCATCGCGTATCGGTCTTTGCCCACTAGCCCCGGGGTATTCCTCACTTGCTGAATCACGCTGGCGGAGCCGGGCCACCAACTCGGTCCACCCTGTAAAAAAACAGCCCCGCCCCGAATGGATTGGGCTGACCCTGTCATGGGTAAGAGTATCAAAAGGAATAAACTACGGGCATTCATCCATCAGTTAATTAAACCCAGGGGACAGTTTCTTCCGGTGCCAACACGTTTCTGAATAAGCGCATAAAGGTGCTAACGGGTCAATGATGGAGCTATGACAGGGGTCATACGGGGGCTTGATTTAACGCAGTCAATCAGAAACCACAGTTCCTGTTGCTGGTAAGCGGCTGATAACAATCACTGCTCTTGCTGTGCGGTGTCATTATCGACTGGTAGACACGCCCGTAGCTTTGACCCATCAATCGCCTAAACCGGGCAGATCAGCCGTTACAACTAAGTTAACGTTATGAAAACACATCAACTTCTCTTCCTTATTGTATTAACACTGTGGGTGACAACCGTTGTTGACGCTCAGCGGATTAAAGGAGGGGCTGGCTTTGTTAAAGTCGGAGTCGCCAACACATCCGGGGCCGGGAGCGTACTCGATCAGATTGCCCCCGTGGGAGTGGCTGGTTATAGCGATCAATTTTACCTGCTGGGGGGGAGGGCTATTACCGAACCGGCAACATCATGCTTGCACTGGATGGGAATGTGAGTGCTCAAAATGTCCGCTCCTCGGGAAATGAGTACGCAGAAGGGTATACCTACTTCGGCCACGCTAAATTCGGCTGGGTTGTCCTTCAGGGCGCGCGGTACTGGATTTATCCTACCCTTGGCTTGGGTACATCCGGGTTAGCGATGACTACGTATACTAAAACGAATCAGGACCGTCAATATCAGCAAAACCGCTACCTCTCCCGCCCGTCATTCGACGTTGGCCTTAACGCCGATTATTTACTCTCCAGGTCCAGAACGACCGACCAACGCTTCGGCGGGCTTTTACTGGGTCTGCGGGCCGGTTATCAAATCTCACAGCAGGGCAGTGACTGGCGCAATGATAAAAACGACCGGCTACCAAACCTGCCCACGTATGGTAACAAGGGTTACTACGTCGCCTTGACCTTTGGTGGTGGAGGATTTGTGAAAAAATAGCCTTGCTTCAGGCTTATAAGCAACAGGGCCATAGTCATCATGGCTTGGGGTCAGAATGATCATAAACTCGCTAATGCTCAACATCCAGTTATGAAAGTCAACACGAATCTTCTAATTCTTTCAGCGGTAGCCGTTCCGGTTGTCGCGTTGATAACCGGGCGATGGCTCGTGGCCCGTCAGGCGCGCCGGGACGTGGCGCATTTATTGTCGCAGGCCGACACCGGCCCGGTTCAATCGTACGATCCGGCCCAACTCGCCGACCTGTCCCCGCCTGTCAAGCGGTATTTTCAGCACGTACTCAAACCCGGCCAGCCCTACGTGCGGACTGTGCGGCTTCGGCATGACGGTCAATTTAAAACCGACCTTAAAAAGGACTGGATGCCGATTACCGGCGAGGAATACTTCCTGGCGGATACCCCTGATTACATCTAGATCGGCAAGACGACCTGGTTCAGTGCGCGGGATCAATATGTGGGGGAAGGAAGCCTTACCGTGCGGTTATTGAGCGGCCTGCCGATTCAGCACGGCAGCGGCCCTGCCTTCGATCAGGGCGAACTGCTGCGCTGGCTGGCTGAAACCCCTTGGTTTCCAATTAGTTTACTCCCCGGCGGGCGGGCAGTTTGGTCGCCGGTTGATGACAATTCGGCCACCCTAACCCTGACTGATCACGGCCAAACCGTCTCCTGCCTGATGAGTTTCAACGAGCAGAACGAACTCGTGCGGTGCCAGGCGCAGCGGCATACCGACGAGACACACGTCGAGACCTGGGTATGCCGCCTGTCGGATTACCGCGACTGGCATGGTCTGCGCATACCCACCCAGGGGGAGCCGCCTGGGTCATTGGGGGCGAGGAAAAACCATATGCCCGCTTCACCCTGCGCGACATCGCCTACGATCAGCCTTTTGCGTATGAATGACCCGACTGAAAATTTAGTGCAGGGGTCTGTATCCCCTTATGATCAGTTCAGCATCGAGCAGGAAAGTATGGGCCCCACAAAAGACTCAGGTGTATTGATACCGGTTTAGGCCTGAGTTGTCAGAATTTTATTGGCCAGGTTTTCTACGAGCCGCCGGAGTGCATCTGTATTTACAACGCGATAACTGCGCCGATTTCGGCGCAGTACGGTACAACATTCCCAATGCTGATGTATCGCCGGTTATCCGGGTAGGAGCCCGACTCTGGCAGAAATAACAACACAGTTTTGACATAAACGCATTATTAAACAAACAGTGACCATGAAAATTCAAGAAAATAATCATCCTCTGGGGTTCAATACAGGAAAACGTCTTTTGCTGCTTATTACCTGTACTGTTCTGATTATGAGCGCTCAGCTAGATGGATATGAAAATAGCGCGCAGTAGTCTGTTGATTTTGCTGGGGTTTCTTGGTTTGGGTGCCATTGGGGGTGGGGGTGTATTTATAATTTCCCCCAGTGGCAAACTGATCGGGATGCCCTTGTCCCTGTTAGACAAGTCACCTTTCACTGACTTTATGATTCCCGGCATCATCCTATTCATCGTGCTGGGGCTGATTCCCTGTGGGTTAGTCGTCGCTTTGCTGAAAAGACCGGTAAGTAAATGGGCCGACCGGTTCAACTTCTTTCCTGATATGTACTGGGCATGGACGGGTAGTATTTATGTGGCTTTCGCGCTCATCATCTGGATACAAATCCAAATGGTTTTTCTCCAGGCCGTCGATTGGCTGCACACGGTCTATATGTTTCTGGCCATTGCCATACTCTTTGTCGCGCTATTACCGACTGTTAGAAGCGTGTATAAAAATAAATGAGTCGCTTCAGTCGTCGTTCCTAATCGATAGTAGCTTCACCGACTTACGGGAAACAGGAAGAAAATAAAACCGGAATAAATAAGCTGTTGTCTGATGAAAGCGCACACCTTGAAAAGCTGTATTAGATCGTTAGGAGACACGTGCTGCGGAGGACCTCATCATTCACAATCACGTAAATCCCCCGCTGGAAGTGCTGACACAGGGGCAAAAGATCTCTGACCGGGTCGCTCAATTCGGCGGAAGCTGGCGTTTTATTAGCCTATTTGGCATTGTCCTGACTAGCTGGATCATTTTCAACGTACTGGCCATCGGACACGGTAAGGCGCATCACTGGTTTCACGTGCAGAAAGGTGAGGGCAACTTCGCTCTGCGAAGCCAATTGAATGGCGAAACGCAGAGCCGCCCTTGAGTTGGCGGAAAATTCGGTGGTGACAAGGATCTTTTTCATAGGAGATTTAGTCGTAGGTTTTCACCTGAGAGCACCCGCGCCTACCCATTTAATTGTAGAATCAGGACCGGTACGGGGGCGTGGTTCAGCACGTCTTCGGCGACACTCCCCTCCAGCAGGTGACGCAGGCCTGTGTGGCCGTGGGTGAACAACACAATCAGGTCGACCTTCCATTCGTCGGCAAAATTGAGGATGCCCGTCTCCACACTGCGGGCGGGCCGGATAAGCAATTCGTAGTCGGCGATGCCTTTTTGTCTAGCCAGCTCATCCATCCAGGCGTGTACGCCCTCGGGTGCCAGGGGGTCATTGGGGGTACTCACGTACAGGAACTGCTTCAGGGTGTCACCATTCGCGCCGAAGGGGTAGGGCGGCCACTGTTGCTTAAGGATATCGTTCACATCGATGGCGGCAACGGCGTTGGTGGGGGCAAAGTGGGCGACGGCTTCCTTGATGACCAGCACCGGGCAGCGCGCGGCCCGCACGATATGTTCAGCGTTGGAGCCAAACAGCCACTCGTCCCAGCCCAATGTACCATGCGTAGCCAGCACAATCAGATCCGGCTGTCGC
>JAQBNX010000278.1 GCA_028288385.1 Spirosoma sp. | reverse complement strand
CCTGCCACAGATAAACGGCTTTTAGTTGTGACTGCTGATACGGTCGGAAAATGAGGTCGTACCCGTGTTGATTCTGACTGCGATGGATAGTCTGGCTGATTAGTATGATGGTTTCAACGCAGGATCTGACGATTACTTAGCCAAGCCATTTGAGTTTCAGGAATTGTTGTTGCGGCTCAGGGCATTGACGCGCCGAAACGGCTCTAAACAAAAACAGGTACTTCAACTGGCCGATTTAGAACTGAACTTAGCGACCAAAACCGTGATACGGGCTGATAAACGTATTGATCTGACAACCCGTGAGTATGCCCTGATGGAATACCTAATGCTTAACAAAGGAAAAATAATTTCGCGGGCAGACATCAGTGAACGGGTGTGGAACCTGGATTTCGACACCAATACCAATGTCATTGATGTATATATCAGTTACCTGCGGAAGAAAATTGACAAGGGTTTTTCGTCTAAGCTGTTGCACACCATTGTTGGCATGGGGTACGTCCTTCGGGAAGATTAACCGTTTACCATCATGCTCATTCGCAATCGCCTTACAATCATTTTCACGCTGCTGGCTACGGCCATCCAGGTGACGCTGTCGGTATTGGTGTTGTATTTCTATTCGCTTTACCGACAGGAGGAGTTTTATAGCCGGTTGGAAGGAAAAGCCAGCGTAGCCGGCCGGGTGCTGATTTCCCGACGTCATCTGCACGATGACTTTTTTAAAAACATGGTGCGCACCGACTTACTCACTATTGTGGAGGAGCAAATCAGCATATACGACAACCGGTACAACCTGGTATTTACTAACCGAACCTTAAAAGAGTCTGATTACTACAAGGAAAAGATACCGCTGCTTTCCAATAACTCTCTTTTTGAATTCAGAAGCGGTCATCTCGAATCGATCGCGATTCCTTACCGGGACCGGGGACAATTGTTTTACATTTTTGCCTCCGGCTATGACCGCATTGGCTTTAACAAACTCGGTACGTTGCAACAGATCCTCCTGCTGGCCAACCTGCTGGGTTTTACGTTGATTGTCCTGGCTGGCTGGTATTTTTCTGGGCGGGTGCTGATGCCTATTTCACAAATTGTGGATGAAGTGGAGCAGATTACCGCCACGCACCTGCACAAACGGGTGAACGAAGGAAATCGCCGGGATGAAATTGCCCATCTGGCAATGACTTTTAACCAAATGCTGTTTCGGCTGGAGGATGCGTTTATCTCCCAACGCAGCTTTGTTGCCCACGCGTCGCATGAATTACGCACCCCGCTTACCAACACCCTGGGTACTTTGGAAACGTCCTTACGGTATGACCAAAACCCCACCGACTGGCGCGAGAGCATGGAAGTAGCCGTTGACGAATTGAAAAAAGTGATTGCCCTAACCAATGGGTTGCTTGGGTTAGCTAAAGTGACCAACGGAACTGTTGCCCTTGCGGCCGTTCAGGTAGACGATTGCCTGCTCAATGCCATTGGGCAGGTGCAGGCGAAGTATCCGGGCCGGCATTTGCCGCTTCAATTTATGACGAATGAAGAGCGATCTTTCACGGTGAAAGGCAATCAGGCTTTGCTGACCACTGCTTTTTTGAACGTACTTGATAATGCCTGCAAGTATTCGAGTGAGGCCGTTTTTGTACAACTAACCGCAACAGACGAACAAATCACCGTGACCGTAGTCGACAAAGGTCGAGGCATTACCGAAACCGATGCCGCTCACATCTATGATCCCCTTTACCGGGGCGGAAATGTGGAGGGTGTACCCGGTTATGGCATTGGCCTTGCCGTAACCCAGAAAATTATTGAGTTGCAGCAGGGTACCCTCCAAATAACCTCAACTGTAAATCAAGGTACCTCTGTCACCATTACGTTGCCCTACCAAGCATAAATGGTCTGGGCTCGTTTTAATAATTGGGGGTTATTTCAGTCCATGGACGGAGTTCCGGCCGCTCGGCTATTACGTCATTACTACGCAACAGCTTTATTCGCCAAATTTCAATGGAAATGGTATTAATTTGTTTGTAGAACAGTCAAAAAATCGACGTAATAAATAATTAGTCTGGATTAGTAGATCATCCGGTATTAATTTAGAGATTAACCTACCCGTTGCTTAAAGAGCCTGGTAAAGATTCATTCTTGTATCAAATTAGGCAACCAGTTGAATTAGGGCAGAGTTTTTAATATTAAAAACTTATTTGTCCGAATTAGCAGAAATAGTATTATATCAATATAAAATTATCTATAGCCCTAATACGTGAGCAAGAGGTAGAACCTTTCTAATATCTTTTAATTTCCTTCTCATACCGTTTTAATGTTAGAGTGCTTTTTTTGTGTCATTCAACAATGACACAAGCAATGCAACGGAGATATTTTCACGCTCGGCGGTCCGACTCGATCTTGCTCTACAGCTTTGCGCTGGTACTGGCTATTTCATTAGCATTTAATGCATTTCTGCTCTATAAGCAAAGCCACCACCGAACCATTTATGAATTCGAGGCAGGCAGCTCAACCCATCCGGCAGATAACATCTCTAAACAACTGCCACTTCCGCATCGCAAACAAGCCAGCCAACCGAAAGAAAGTCGCAATGGAAGCCCGACACATCAGCGGTCGGACTGATGCTGGAGCACATTGGACTGCTTCAAATAATAATTCACACGATCAATCACAAACCCCTTTAGTATTCAGCCATGCTACGTAAAATTCAAACGAATAAAATTCTCCCACTCCTTAGTCTATGCGCCTTGTTGTACAACACAGGTTGTTCAACAAATGCAGAAGAAAAGAAGGAAGAGGAAGTCGAGTATCAGGTTACCAGTCCGTTGAAAAAGGACACGACGATAACCAAAGACTACGTGGCTCAAATTCATTCAATACGCCACATTGAGATGAGGGCGCAGCAACGAGGCTACATACAGAACATTTATGTGGACGAGGGTCAAGCTGTTCATGAAGGTCAACTCATGTTTCAGATCATGCCTAAGTTGTATGAAGCCGAACTGCAAAAAGCCCAGGCTGAGGTCAATTACGCGGGCATCGAATACCAGAACACCAAAAAGCTGACGGATAATAAAATTGTTAGCCCCAATGAGCTGGCTATGGTCAACGCTAAATTGGACAAGGCAAAAGCCGAAGCAGCCTTAGCCCAGACTCATCTGAATTTTACAAAAATTAAAGCTCCCTTTTCGGGCATCATGGACCACTTTCAGGTGCGGCAGGGGAGCTTAGTTGACGAGGGCGATCTGCTAACGACATTGTCGGATAATAGCAAAATGTGGGTGTACTTCAACGTACCTGAAGCCGAGTACCTCGACTTTAAAACCCATACTCAGAAAGACAATATGGTGAATGTTAACTTAGTCATGGCGAATAACGAACTATTTCCCTATCCGGGCGTAGTACAGACGATTGAAGCCGACTTCAATAACGAGACAGGCAATATTGCGTTCCGGGCCACATTCCCTAACCCAAAAGGTCTCTTGCGCCATGGCGAAACTGGTAACGTGCGCATGACTGTGCCACTTAAGAATGCCTTGATTATCCCGCAGAAAGCCACCTTCGAAGTGCT
>JAQBNX010000277.1 GCA_028288385.1 Spirosoma sp. | reverse complement strand
CACTGCGATGCTCAAGTACAAGGTGAAATTTTCGGAAGTCAAACTCGATTCGCTTGTTCTGGTAGCCATCTCCACCATGGGCTTCAATGCTCTGTTCAATGATGTTTCGGGCGTTGTTGGATGGCTGGCAGCCATATAAGCTGGACATCAAAAGAAACAAAACAGCGTAGTAACGTATCATACTGCAAAATAGAAATCGTTGCAGTAAACTCAACCTAAGAAAAGCGAAAGACCCGCTAATTCCTCAGCGGGTCTTTCGACATATTCAAACTTCAGCGGTTATTTTCCTTGACTAGTGCTAGTGCCCGAGCCACCCGTAGGTCCCTCCGTCATAAACTGTAGTTTATCCACGGCAAACAGCGGTTTCTGGCCGGCGGTGGGGTTGACAAATACCAGGCAGAACTTATGCAAGCCTGAAACGGGCTGGCGGAACGGTATATTGACTGGCCCCGTAGTACCCATTTTCACCTCCGATTCACCGAGCAACGTTCCGGTGGGTGAGTCGAGCCGGATTTCGAGTTTGCCACCGGCCACCTGATCGTTCGAAGCAAACACAGAGGGCGAAACACCCTGGATACCGGTCAGATCAATGTCGTTAAACATCAGATAGCTACCCGACTTCATGCCTATTGCTGCCAGGCCGAGCTTAGGAATCTCATACTCGAAGATATCCTGTTTTTTATCGGCCGAAACCGCTTTAACGCTCGGCGACCGCAGCGCCACGCTCGTTGAGCCGGTCAGCGGCCCAACCACTCCGTTGCCCCGGTCGGTGTAACTGGCCGTCAAGACGTAAGAGCCATCTTTTTTCTGCTGAGCCGGTACGTAGTTACCCGCGAGTGGCTGCTTGTTAGCTGATTTATCATTGGCCAGCGACAGAATATAACGTACCATATCCGTAGCCTCGCTTTCTTTCAACTGCGGGTGGGCGCTCATGGCCTGCTCACCCCAAACACCACCACCGCCACTAATTACCTTGCGGGCCAGCTTTCCTTCAATCTGAGCTACGCCTTTGTACTTTTTAGCAACGTCGAGGTAGGCGGGTCCGACTGATTTTTTATCAATGGCATGACATGATTTGCAGTCGCTCAGTTCGATAAGCCGCCGGCCCGTTGAGAAGCCCAGATCGGTCTGGTGGCCCTGCGCCAGCATTGTTTTGTCGAACCCTTCGAGGTAATCGATGGTCATCGTTACGTCATCGGCGTTGATGCCTTTCTGCAACGTACCGTCTTCTTTGTCGACCACATTGACCGCATACTTAACGGGCTTATTTGGGAAATAGAACGTTTTGTTTCCCGCAACGGCAACATCGACTTTCGGCTCGTCATTACCGACTTTGATATCCATTGACTTCGTGGCTACGTTTCCGGCTGCGTCAGTAACGCGCAGGGTGGCGGGATAAACGCCCGGCTTGCTGAACGTAACAGTAGGCGATGCGGTCGTTTGTTTAGGCATTCCTTTGCCAAACGACCACTCATACTTAATGGGATCGTTGTCGTAATCCATTGAGCCTTTGGCATCAAATTTTACCGTAAGTGGAGCAGCCCCAACCATTTTATTGGCGCTGGCCATGGCAACGGGTGTGCGGTTGCCGGCATTGTAGGTGATGTGCGCCAGGCGCGCATCCTCGTTAGCGGCAAACCACTTTTGTCCGTATTCAAGCGTATACAGCGAACCATCTTTTGCGAACTGCATATCAATGGTGTGGGAGAACTTCGTGTTAGGCATGAATGACTCCATCTTCACAAAGTCGCCCTTCTCATTCATTGTGACGGGGTGAATCCAGTCGCGCATCCATTCGTAGGCGAAGAATTTGCCATCATAATGACGCGGGAACTTCACGGGGCTGTCGGCATAATCGTCATAGTAATAGACCGGGCCACCCATTGCATTACGTCCCCCTTTACCCACTATTGGCCCAAACTCAGGCGATTCGGCGTAGGGATAGTAGATAAAGGCTTTCTGCGCTGGAGGCAGCTCTCTCAAACCCGTGTTGCGTACAGAGTAGTTGATGGGTTTCTCCGGATCGTTAGCCGGCCCCGAGGTGCTGTCGGCAAAGTTAAACTGCCGGTAGGGCTTGTTGTCGGCAACAAATAAAGGCCAGCCATAGTAGCCTGCCTTACGGGCCTGGTTGATTTCATCGTAGCCGCGGGGACCAATTTTTTCATTGTTTTCTCCCGCATCCGGCCCAACCTCACCCCAATACAAAAAACCGGTGCGCTGGTCAACCGAAATCCGGTAAGGGTTTCGGTGTCCCATGGTGTAAATTTCCGGGCGAGCACCCTTCGTTCCTTTTGGAAATAAATTTCCTTCGGGAATATCATAGCCACCTTCGGCACGCGGCTTAATCCTGAGAATTTTACCCCGCAGATCATTTGTGTTGCTGGACGAGAGCAAGGCGTTAAACTTGGTACGGTCCGGACGGTCGTCGCTCGGCGAAAAACCCTTTGAATAAAAAGGATTCGTATTGTCTCCAGCTGATAAATATAAGTTACCCTGACGGTCCCAGGCTATTGAACCACCAGTATGGCAGCAGTCGTCTTTGTCATACGTCCGGTGCTCGGCTACGGTCAGAAGCAGTTGCTCCGTGTTCAGGAGCAGTTCATCTTTTGCATCGTCCCACTTTACCCGCACCAGCCGGTTATTTGAATCCGGCTTAACCGCCGAATAATACAGGTACACCCATTTGTTCTCGTTAAACTTTGGATCGATGTTGAGACCCATCAAGCCATATTCACGTTGGGAATGCACCGGTACGTTAGCAACTACCTTAGTTGTTTTCTTCTTGGTATCGTACATTTTAACGGCACCTTTGCGCTCGGCAAAAAGCACCTTGCCATTATCAAGCACGGCCAGTTCGGTTGGCTCATCCAGATTTGCCGTCAAAATCTCGCGGTTAAAGCGGTTTTCTTCGGGAAAGGGCTGGGTTTTTACCTGACCATACTTAAGGCTCGTTGTCATAACCGACTTGATACCCCCCAGAATATGCTGTAAAAACATTGGATCGGCATAAGACTCATCCGTGTGGCCGGCACCCGTGTAAAACGCTTTCCCACCGTCAAAATCGTGATACCAGATAAACGGATGATCGTCGCCGTTCTTTCCACCTTCGTAGGTTTTCTCATCCAGCTTGCCCAGTGGTTTAATATCCTTGGATATGTTTTTGTAGCTATACCACTCATCCCAGCGCTTCCAGCGGTCGGGCAGCATTTTGGTAGCC
>JAQBNX010000272.1 GCA_028288385.1 Spirosoma sp. | reverse complement strand
ACTGACGACTAATTCACGACGTCTATTTTTGGGAGATGGTCTGGGGCATGGACTTCCGGCTCATCAGGCCGTGGAGCAGGCTACTCGTGCCATGGCCCAGCAACGTGACAGCAGCCCGGCCGCATGGCTGCATGCAATTCATCGGATGGCTATTGGTACACGGGGATTGGTAGGCACAGCGGCCATTTTTAGTTTTGCCAATCGCAAATGGACCGTCTCTGGGGTGGGAAATATCAGAACACAACTGTGGGGGAAGAGTTACTCAAAAAGTTATGCCGCTCAGAATGGAATTCTGGGCTACAATATGCCCCGAGATTTACAAGAATGTGAGTTGCCCTATGAACCGGGTCAGTGTTTAGTAATGGCCTCCGATGGTATCCATTCCCGGTGGAATCCGGCCCGATACCCTAATGTGAGCCGTTATGACCCTATGGTGCTGGCAACTGCGCTCTACAAAGAATACGGCCGACATACAGACGATATGTCGGTTGCTGTTGCCCGGATTCACTAACACTATGCACGAACTAACAAAGCTCAACTTAGATAACGATATGGACCTGATTCTGGTCCATAAACGTAGTATGAAGCTTGCTGAACTGGCTGGTTTGTCTCTTGCTGCCCAAACCACCCTTGCTACCGCTGTGTCGGAAGTGGCCCGCCTAGCGCTTGCCGAAGGTGGGCACGGATTGCTGACTTTAGGCATCAACACCGACCATGAGCGTGGCTGGCAACTGATGGCCCAACTGAATGATCGTCGGCGCTATCAATCTGAGGTGTTGGAAGATGCGCTGAATTACGCCCGTCGGCTGGTCGATGACCTGACCGTCACGATATCGGATCAGGGTACCGAAATTTGCCTGTTCTGCACCTTGTCCGACTTTAAATCGGTTAGCACCGCCCGAATCGACGGATGGAAACGACAATTTAAGATTGAACCGCCTGCTACGCCCTATGACGACATAAAGCGTAAGAACAGTCAGTTGCAGGAGTTGGCCGAACGACTTAGGCTGAGTGAGCAGCAATACCGTCAAATGACCAACTCGCTCCCCCTGCTGATTTTTTCGCTGACTTCCAATAATGAATTGCTCTACGTCAATCAGGGCCTGACAACGTTTACGGGCAAGACATTGTCGGAACTGAACCGGGAAGGATGGCTGAACATCTTTCACCCCGATGACCGCCCGGCAGTGCGAATGGCCTGGGCCGACAGCGTAGCAACGGGCCTGCCTTTCCGGGGTGAGTGGCGGGTTCAGCGCGGTTATACTGATGATCATGTGTGGCACCTGGTCTCAGCTACGCCCCTGCGCGATGCTGCCCAGCAAGTGTTGCACTGGAACGGTTTTCTGGCTGACATAAATGCGCAAAAAGTGGTGGAGCAAACCATGCGCGACAATGAAGAACTACGGCAAGCTCAAAATCAGTTAGAAACAAGTCAGCAGCAACTAGCCGTCAACAACTCTGAACTTAGCCGCAGCAATACGGAACTTGCGCAGTTTGCTTATGTGGCCAGTCACGACTTACAGGAGCCGCTACGTAAAATTCAGTCCTTCAGTACGATGCTTACCGAGCAATACGGGCCCGCCCTGGACCCGGCTGCGCAGGACATCATTCGTCGAATGCAGGCCGCCACAGGCCGAATGCAGGAACTCATTCGGGGGCTGCTGGCCTACTCGCGGCTGAACACTGAGAAACCATCGTTCCGATCGGTACCGCTAAATCCCCTGGTCAATGAGATACTAAGTGACTTGGAAACGGCCATTAATGACCGTCAGGCAACCGTCAAGGTCGGAGTGTTGCCAGACGTCCGGGGGAATGCTATTCAACTTCGGCAGCTATTTCAAAATTTATTGAGCAATGCCTTAAAGTTTACGCCCCTTGACCGGGCTCCGTCAGTACAGATCAGCGCATCGTTATTTTCGCCCGAGCAGATGCAGGCACTCTTTCCAAATGCGCTGGGCGCTTATTTAAGCATTAGTGTGGAGGACAACGGTATTGGTTTTGAACAGAAATACGCAGACCGTATTTTTAACCTGTTTCAGCGATTGCATGGCCGAAGCGAATTTGCCGGTACAGGCATCGGGCTGGCCGTCTGCAAAAAGGTTGTTGAAAATCATGCCGGCTATCTGAGCGCCCGCAGCCGACCAGGGCTCGGATCTACTTTTAGGGTATATTTACCCGCTGAGTGAGTCGCTTGATGAATGTAGTTTCACTAGTAAGCAATAGAATCGAAGGTGCTCGCTTTGCTGTCAAATAACCTTTTGATAGACAGTGGATTAGCTTTGGCTTGCCTCTTTGTGAAGCCGATAAAAATACGAACTAATAATTGCCAATTTTAGTTATTCAGGTGTCCCATACGAAGGGACGAATTAATAACGTTATGTAGTCGGTTAACAAACCAGCCAACAACAAACCAACATGAAAATCAAAGCCATAATCACCAGTCTGTTTGTCGCCGGTACGCTGGCGTCCTGCGCCCCGGCCATTACGGTCAAATACGATTACGACCCCAAAGTAAACGTCCGTCAGTTTTCGACGTACCGTATTGAGGCCGACCGTACGCGTAATGCCGACCCTATTGTGGGCAGCAACCTGAACCAGCGCCGTATTGCCGACGCCCTTGACCAGTCGCTTAAAGCGCGGGGTTACAAACCCGTGACCCAGGGTGAAGCTGACCTCGTCGTTCGGTTCTTTATGGACTCGAAAGACAAGCAGCAGATTCAGTCTAACAATATGTACTCGCCTTATTCATGGTGGTACGGTGGTATGAACAATAATGTGTATTCGCGGCAGTACGAAGAGAACCGCGTGGTTATTAACGTATCGGATGCCCGCACCAACGATATCGTATGGCAGGGCTGGGCTACGGGTCAGTTAAACAGCCGGAACAAAGAGCGTGAGCGCGATCAGGCTTTCCGCGAAACGGTAACCAGCATTATGAAGAACTTCCCGGAGAGCGCCGGGCAGGACTACGGTGCAGCCCGCTAACCATTTAGCGTACCTTTAATAAAAAAGCCAGCAACGAGTCTTGAGTTGCTGGCTTTTTTATTTTCATGATATGTTTGAACAACTGCTAAGTAGCCAGTAAAACAGCTTACCCATCTACTGGTGCGTTTGACTGAGGGGTGAACTCCCGGTTGAAAGCCAGCCTGTTTGTCCGTCCGGTTGCCGCACCAGAAGAAATGAGCCGGTACTAGCCAACACATCCACCGACGATCCGGTAGGTAGGATAGTAATGGTGGCCGCCATCGTATCGGCTGCATCCAGCAATTTGCCTGGTGTTGGTAGCAGCAGTGTTCTGATTGGCCGGGTGACTGGTTCAACGGCTGAGCTGGCCACATAACCTGTCAATCCGTTGGGTAATTCAACGCGTAGCCACGTAGCCGTGCCTCCTACTAGGGTTAGTGCCGATGACTTAGCCAGTTGGCGCAGAACAGGAGCATCAGCCGTTGGGGATGGACGTAGGGTTGTCTGCCCGACCGCTACCCGCAGGGAGTCGCCTAACTGGGAGGCCGACAATAGCGATTGTTTGGCTGGCCCTCGCCCGAGACGAATAAAAGGTAACGGGTCTGTAGCGCCAGCGTTAAACTCATAAATACCAAAATGCAGGTGAGGACCGGTCGTGCGGGCGTTGCCGGTGTTGCCCACATACCCGATGGTATCGCCCACCGATACGCGTTGCCCGTTCGTAACATTCCAGCGGTCGAGGTGAGCGTAGTAAACTCGAATGCTGCGTTCGTTATCGGATACAAACGCAAAGTTGCCCCCCAATGGACTTGTACCAACGCCCGTAATAATACCATTGACAGAGGCTACAGCAGGCGTTCCCCTGGGCGCAAAAATATCTACGCCTTCGTGTCGACGACGGCCTCCATCGCGCGGTACGCCAAAGTAGCTGCTGATTTGACGACTATCACGCCCCTGAACCGGAAAACTCAGAGCTGGTTCGCGGGTAATGGAAATCGTATAGTGACCGCTTCGAAGCAGTTCTGACTGAATACGAATCAGGTAGGTCTGGTTTCTTTTAGGCTCCCATGCCAGCTCGTTTGTATCAGCTTTGGAGGCTGCAACAGGGGTTATCTGATCTCGTCCTTCCAGAGCTACCACATCAATAAAGACCTGCACATGTTTTTGCCCCTGGGTTTCTATCCGGACCAGAAATCGGTCGCCCCGCTGGGCATCCAGCCGGTAACCAACGGCAAACGCTTTGCTGGCAGAGAAATAGCCACTTTCCCGGTAAGGGACCGTAATTTTAAGTGAGTCATGCAGGGCCCGTTCTCCAGCCGCCAGCCAATCGGCACCCAGAGCTGTCTGATCGAGTTTAGCCGCTTTGAGCGACTGTCCATATTGATCGTGGGGTGATGGAGAACGGAACAGACCCGTGGTAGGGCCAAAGCCCGTGCAGGCAACTGTCCACACGGCTAACAAAGCTACTGGAATGTAACGAAGGACTTTAAAGGATACCATGTTTAGGCGCAATGTATTAAACGACTTTGTCGCGGTGGTATTTTAGCCGCGACAGATAAACGACCATAAACAGGCCAATACAGATACTCACCAAGGGCAAAAATAGCGCTAACAGGGCCGACGCTCCATAAATAACCATACTAATGATTAGGCCACTTTTTACCGTTTGCACGCGTACGTCGGCCGCCGGTCGTTTGAGCAGGCGATAGTCGGTAGTGGCATGGTTCCACATCATATATAATGTGCCGGCAATGGCCCCGAAAAGCAACATGGCTAGGCAACTGCCTATTTCGGTGGCGTTAGTAGAAATATAAGTGGCCAGCACATTGTTCAGAAAGGGGATCGTGCTGTTCAGCAGTAACAGAATGCCATTGAGGTATAAAAATTTTGAGTCGCTCTGCCGAATCAGGTTAAACATCCGATGATGATTGACCCAAATGACAAAAATAGTGGCAAAACTGAGTAGAAACGCCAAATAAGCTGGCCCTTGACGAGCCATTGCCAGCAAAAGAGTTGTGTTGGTATACGTCTCTTTAAACGTTGGCGCTTTAAGTTCAAAGGTCAATAAAGTGATGTTAATAGCCAGCACACCATCACTAAACGTTTCAATGCGTACGGTTTCATTTTCCTGAAAATTCACTTGGGTCATACGGTTGGCTGCGTTGGTGTCTCTAACAAAACCCATGTTGAATGGTTCAGGTTGACACCTGAACAACTCTAATCAGATGGTTCCAGACTGGCTACAGGCGGGGTTATGGGGTTTGCTTTCGGGTGGTGCCCTATTAATTGGTGCGGCCATTGGCTACTTCCTGAAGGTGCCTCAACGCGTCATTGCCGGGATCATGGCTTTCGGTAGTGGCGTTCTCTTCTCAGCTCTTGCGTTTGAACTGATGGACGAAGCCTACCGCGTTGGTGGGTTCGATGCCACGGCAATCGGTTTCCTGAGCGGAGCTATTGTTTATACGGCGGTCAACTACTTTCTCTCGCACCGGGGTGCCAAGCACCGCAAGCGTTCGGGCAGTCAGCAGCCAACAGAGAGCGACCAGAGTAGAAGCGGGCTGACCTTAGCGGCAGGAGCGCTCCTGGACGGAATTCCCGAGTCCATTATCATTGGATTAAGTTTACTGGGTGGCAAAGGAGTAAGCTTGGTAGCCGTGATTGCCGTTTTCCTGTCAAACATTCCTGAAGGGCTGTCAAGTGCGTCTGGAATGAAAAAGGCGGGGCGGTCGGCGGGGTACGTAATGACCGTTTGGCTGGTTATTGCCCTGATTTCGGGTGTAGCGGCCCTGATTGGCTTCACTGTATTTCGCCACTATTCCAATGATGTAATTGCCGGTACAACTGCGGTTGCAGCCGGAGCCATTTTAGCCATGCTGGTCGATACGATGATTCCGGAAGCTTTTGAAGAAACCCATGAATTTGCCGGCTTAATTACGGTAGCCGGTTTTCTGCTGGCTTTTGTTTTATCAAAGCTGGAAGGCTGATTCCCGGCTTAATTCGCGCAAATAGAGCCTCCGAGAAACCGGGATACATTCATATACACGAATGGTAATCTTAACGCCTACCTGATACGTTACACCTGCTTCTGGTGCAGGCGGTGCTGACAGAAAAACAATCACTTTGCCGTGGCATAATTCCTTCGCCGGGTCAGGAAGTAAATGGGGATACCGAGTGCTGCAATGAGCAGTCCCATACCGGTATTGAACGTTTTAGTGTATAATAAAATCAGGCAGATACCAAAGCCGGTTAGGATATAAAGTGCCGGAACAAGTGGATAGCCGAAGGCACGGTAAGGCCGCTCGGCTTCGGGTTCACGTTGACGTAAGATAAACAACCCGCCGATGGTAACCATGTAGAAGATAAGCGAGGTAAAAGTGCAGTAGTCGAGCAAGTCGCCGTACGTACCTGATAAACAGAGCACTGATGCCCAGGCGCATTGAAGCCATAAGGCCCGCGACGGTACCGCATTTTTATTTAGGTGCGAAGCCTGCTCAAAAAATAAGCCGTCCTTCGCCATGGCGTAGTAGAGCCGTGCCCCCGCCAGAATCAGTCCGTTATTGCAGCCAAATGTTGAGATCATAATCAGCACAGCCATAATGGCAACACCTAAGTTACCAAAAACGACCGATGCTGCCGCTGTACCTACCCGGTCGGCGGTAGCGAACTGAATGCCCCGGCCTACTACGTCAGTAGCGGTGGGTGAGCCATTCAGGGGAAGCAAACTAAGGTAAGCAACGTTAGCCAGCAGGTAGATAAGCGTAACGGTCAGCGTACCAAAAAACAAGGCCAGCGGAATGTTTCGACGTGGATTTTTTATCTCGCCGGCAATGAACGTTACGTTGTTCCAGGCATCGGCCGAGAAAATTGACCCTACCATCGACGTACCAAA
>JAQBNX010000261.1 GCA_028288385.1 Spirosoma sp. | reverse complement strand
GTTCGGCGTACCTGTGGGTCCTCGTCTTTGAGGGCGCTGGCAATGGTAGTCTGCTCAAGAGCGGCCAGGCCTTCCAGCGTCCATAAGGCATGAATACGGGCTAAGGCGCTGGGTTTCTTAGCTCCATTAGCCTGACGACCCTCCGCCATTTGCTGTAGGGTCGGAGCCACCGATTTATCACCTAAAGCTATCAATTGTTTCTGTGCATTATCGCGCCACCAGCCATTCGGATGACCCAGATACGTTACCAGTTTACTGGCCGGTTCATCCAGCAAATGGGGTTTTGGCCCTGGCTTCACGCCATCCTGAACCAGTCGCCAGATGCGCCCACGCTGAATCTGCTTGTCTAAACCCAGGCGCTCGATTTGTGGGCGAATCCAACTGCCTTTGGGCGTCCATTGCGACTCCTGGATTATGCCCCGGTTCATGTCCACGACGTAGAGACTGCCATCTGGGCCGGTATAGGTGTTGACCGGCCGGAAGTAAAAGTCGGATGAGGCAATGAATTCCTGCTGGTTGTATACATTCACCAACTGCGTCTTGCCCTGCTGATTGACTACGTGGGCACGACGAACGATACGGGCAACGGGTTCGCAAATCAGGTAATCACCCACCAAATCAGCCGGTAGCTTATCGCCCCGGTAGATGGATTGCCCGCAGCCAGCCGTAAAGTGATTCAGTGTACTGTCGGGCCGTAACCGCTTAGACCCACCCTGCGCATCGGGATTGGCAATGATGGACCAGACCGGGCTAAACGTTTGCTCATCATAGGCATCGGCAAATTCGAGAGCGCCATATTTGGGGTTTATCTGAAATCCGGAACCCGCATTTTCACCGCCCCCCCGGCTAAAGAACAGTCGTCCATAATTATCATGCGTGAGTCCCCATTGGCCGTTGGAACCACTGGGCAGCGAATCGACAGTTACGGTTCCATTGGTATAACGAAACCGCACGGGGTCAACCGTTACGTAGATCCAGTTGTCCAGGTTCCAGTCTAATCCGCTGCGCTGGTGCTCCAGATTACCGGGCGCTTTGCGGTCAACCTGATAGATCCGTTTTTTATCGTCCGCTACACCATCGCCATTCGTGTCTTTATACCGCCACAGGTCGTAGGTATCCGTTTCGTTGACTATGAGTTCATGATTGACGCACAGGAGCATTCGGGGCAGCATCAGTTTATCGATAAAAACCGAGCTTTTATCCATTTTTCCATCACCGTTGGTGTCCTCCAGAAGCATGACTCGGCTTAGGGGTTCGTGCTCATTTGTCGCGTCGGCATCCTGCATGTAGGTGTCCATTTCAGCTACGTACATACGGGCGTTACCATCCCAGGCAATGGCCACCGGTTCATGAATCATGGGTTCGCTCGCCACTAATTCCATATGATATCCCCTGGGCACTTGGAAGGCCTTCAAACTTTGCTCGGGGGTGAGCGGTACTGGATTGGCAATGGGATTAACGACTAGCTTCGTACTATTGTCGGCTCCGGACGAAGCTGCCTGCTGAGCCGTTTGCTGACGGGCAGTTTGAGATACGGTACACGTAACGACGAGTGCCGAAGTTGCCAGCACTAGGCCGAGCCACATATTATTTTTCATGGTAAACGAATTGCTAAATAAAATAAGAGAGGTGCCCCTGCCGAATTAAGACGCCCGCACCTGCCACTGCTCTGCTGGTCGAAAGCACCAGGCCCTTATTTAGCAAAGTGAAGTTTTGGCCAATTTTACTTAGCAAAGAAATGTGTTGAAAGGCGGGTAGCCATTGACTCTTACGTAATAAGGCCCAGAAATGAGGTACCCATTATTAGACATAGTTGTGGCAATGAGCCGGCTGTTATTGCCTGTTTACTCAAACAGCTAACCTTGCACCATGCTACTCTATAATATGAAAAGCTGACTTCGCCTTCTGTCTCGACAGGGCATTAAAATGCCACCACTCAAATTCGATGGCGCTGAAGCCCCCCCGAAGCATGGCCGTGCGTAGAATCGTGCGGTTCGTGATCTGTTGCTTCGTCAGTTTACCCGCTTTCAGCAGCGCATCCTCCTGAGATGGATAAGCCATTGGGCCAAAGAAATCATACTTGGTGCCCATGTCCAGTGGCACTGGTCGTCCACTCTGGCTATCCAGGATTGCTACGGTTAGATCAACGGCACAGCCGTAATTATGAATGGACCCTTTGCGCGGATCGGCCACGTACTTCTGGCGTTCTCGTTCGGGCAGGTTGGGCAGGGCATTCCAAAGGTTCCACTGCGCGGTACGAGGCCGCGCAGCATCATAGACCAACAGCCGCATTGTAGGGTGATTTTGCTGTAAGTACCGACTGGCCTGGGCGAGTTTGCGGGCAGCCATCGGCTGCAGGTAAGCCCGCGTCAGGTCCCCGTATACATCTTTGCCCACAAAGTTGTCCGTTGTCGAGTATTTCAGGTCGACCTGAATGGTGGGGTCTACTTTCTGCACGTCGACAAGGCCCTGTTTCTGCATGGCGGCTTCCAGGGATTGAGCGCCACTAATGAGTGAAAGAGCGAATGAAAGAAAGAGTGCCAGGGCAATGGCAGGCAAGGGCCGATACATAATCTTATTGTCTGTTGACTATTAAATGTTGAATATTGAACGACGAAGCTACGATTAACCTCTTTTCGCTAATCACCGGTTCACTATCCATTTGCACACTCTTTCGCTCAGTTGCTCCGCTTCGGCGGTCCGATTCGCTCTTTATTCATGGCTTTAAACTATATCTGGGTTGCTTTTTTTCTTATTGCTTTTCTTGTCGCCTTAGTCAAGTTAATCTTTCTGGGCGATACTGAAATCTTCAAAATTATTGTCGAAGGCCTGTTCGATTCGTCGAAGGTGGCGGTGATGGACATTGCACTACCACTGGCAGGCGTGATGGCGTTTTTTTTGGGACTGCTCAACATCGGCGAAAAAGCCGGAGCCATCAACTTTCTGGCCCGCATTGTTGGTCCCTTTTTCCACAAACTCTTTCCTGAGGTACCGAAAGATCATCCCGCCAATGGGCAGATGATCATGAACTTTTCGGCCAATATGCTGGGGCTCGATAACGCGGCTACTCCTTTTGGCCTGCGGGCCATGCAAAGTTTGCAGGAATTAAATCCGAACAAGGAGACAGCCTCCAATGCTCAGATAATGTTTTTGGTGCTGCATACCTCTGGCCTTACCATTATTCCGCTCAGTATTATGGCGCAGCGGGCTATATTAGGAGCTAAAGATCCCTCGGATATTTTTATTCCCTGCCTGATTGCTACCTACGTAGCCACTGTAGTGAGCATGACAGCGGTAGCCCTCAAACAACGTATTAATCTGATTAACGCTACCGTATTAGGCTGGCTTGGCGGTATTACCAGCCTGATTGGCATGATATTGTGGTTTTTATCGACGAAGAGCAAAGAAGAAATTGAAACGATCTCAAAAGTAACGGGCAACCTGATCCTGATGCTAATTGTGGTTTCCTTTCTGCTGGGGGCTATCCGTAAGAAAGTTGATATTTTCGATGCGTTTATTGAAGGGGCTAAAGGAGGTTTTGAAACATCAGTTCGCATCATTCCATATCTGGTCGGCATGCTGGTAGCC
>JAQBNX010000249.1 GCA_028288385.1 Spirosoma sp. | reverse complement strand
GCCCTGCGTGAAACGGTGCACAACCAGCACCTTCGGAGGCAGGTGATTCTCTCGCACTACCCGGCTCAGGAACTGCACGGCCTGGTTAACGTCGGCCGCATCGTAGGACCCGATTTTAGTGCCGGGTTTGGCCCCCGTAACCATCGAAAACTCCGGGTCAATTCCCAGGTGAACGAACGGCAGTTTGAGGTACTTTTCCATGTACTTCATCTCGGGTCCGAGGGGCGCATGGCCGCGCTGGATGTCGAGGAAGACAATGGCCTTGTGTTCGTTACCCCATTTCAGGACTTTCTTAATGGTTTTGTCCGACATCCGCATCCGGTAACCGCCATCTTTGCCGGGCAGACCCTGCGCCGACGTAGCAACTAAGTGCAGGGCGGGCTGAATGGGCGTAGTGGGGTCGGCAGCCTGCCAGTTTTTTATTTCCCGGTCTAGCCGCTGCAGCATTTCAGCTTTCTCATACTTGCCGAGAATACCCATCCGCTTGGAGTGCGGATTGCCATAGTAAGCGAAAATCCGGTGTTTGGGCAAAATAGCGCCGGTAGGTGCGTAGGTCAGGGAATCGAGGGTAGAGTCCCCTGTGGATACTGACCGGGTCGACGACATGGACCGGTCAGTCGTGGATGCGGTTCCGGGAGAGTTTGATTCAGGGGCCGGCTTTGCCGAGGCCTCAGCCGTGATGTTACCTGTTTTCGATGATTCTTCCTGTTTAGATTCAGTACTTGAACAGCCGGTGAGTTGACTAAGAGCCAGTAGGGTTAAGGTGGCTAACGGTAAGCGCATACTTTGGAATATAAGTTAAAGGACGATTCACAAAAATAAGCGTAAACTCCGAAATGTTCCACATATTATGGTAACCGGTTAAAGAGACAGCTCGCCCAGCCCCTGCCGGACGATGGAAAACTCATCGTCTGTTGCATCAACGATGGTCGAGGCTACGTTGCCGCCGTAGCCACCATCAATGACGATGTCGACCTGGTGCTGAAATTTTTCGAAGATTAACTCCGGATCGGTCGAGTATTCAATGACTTCATCTTCGTCGCGGATGGAGGTTGTGATAATGGGGTTGCCGAGTTCGCGCACAATTTGGCGGGGAATGTCGTGGTCGGGCACCCGGATGCCCACCATCTTCTTGTTGGTGTTGAGCAGCCTGGGTACATTGCCACTGGCTTCAAGCAGGAACGTGAATGGCCCCGGCAACAAACGCTTCATGAGCTTAAAAGCCTGGTTGCTTACCCTGGCATAGTCGGCAATGTGGCTCAAGTCGTAACAGATAAACGAAAAGTCATTTTTAGCTGGCTTAATACCCTTGATGCGCGCTACCCGCTCCACGGCTCTGGCGTTGTGAATATCGCAGCCCATGCCATAGATGGTGTCGGTTGGGTATATGATAACCGCCCCATTACGTAAGGCCCGCACGATGTGTTCGATCCGGCGTGGATCGGGATTTTCGGGATAGAGTTTGAGGAATTCTGCTGGCATAAAACAAATGTAGGTATGATACGTAATGAAGCCGTTAAGAACGGCTTCATTACGTATCATACCGGCTTAAACGAATTTTACCTGGTGGTGATTTGGCCGATGTACGCGCTTGTATCTGAGGTACTGGCGGTAGAGACGGTTAACCGGCGGTTGCAGTCGGCTCAAGTTGAGGATCACGGTCGTGAGTACACCCGGCCGCTCAATGTTGGTGAGCAACTCTCCAAACTGTAGCGCCAGGTCAAACTGCTCGGCATAAAATGCCTTTCGGATGAATTGTCGAATACGCCTGGCCAATGCCCTGAATTCTGCGGGTGTATGGCAGCAGTTGAAAGCCTTATGGCATACAGCCAGTGTAGAGGGCAATAGTAAATTATCCGGAAAGGCAATTTGAGCCGAAAGCGAGGTGGGCAATTGCCGTTTAAGCGTCAGAATCTCGTCCTGGTAGGCGTAGTAATACAAGCGCGAGGAGCGCACCCAGAAATCAAAGTCCTCGTAACTCAGTGTTTCGTCATAGCCACCCAGTTCGTTCAGCACATCCCGGCGCATCATCATAGTCGGCGTGCAGATGAAATACGAATCAAGCACATGTCGGAACACATCGCCCGTGGGTACTTTGACGAGCGCACGTCCTTCACTGTCAACGGGGTAGTGAATAGCCGTTTGGTGCCCGCGCTCGTTGATGTAAGCTGCGTTGGAAAATACCACGGCATAAGGCCCGGCCAGTCTTTCAAACAGGTCCACCTGCTGTGCTAGGCGGTTGGGTAGCAGGACATCATCGGCCGATAGATCGACAACGTAGCGCCCGCTGGCTAGGGCCAGTCCCTGGTTGAAGCCCCGGTTTAACCCTAGGTTAACGGAATTTTTGAGAAAGCGAGTTGCTGGGTGTTGTTGCACAAACCGGGTGATGCGCCCGACCGAACCGTCCGTACTGCCGTTGTCAATGACAATTAACTCGACGTTTGGATAGGTTTGCTCAACCACGGAGCGAAGCGCTTCCTCCACATAGTCTTCATGATTGTAGCTGATACAGATAACCGTCACCCAGGGTTTTATCTGGTTGAGGTAAGCACTCATTGGCAGCTGGTTGGATTGCCCCGTAATAGAATTCATGAGTGGTTTAGTGCAGCACCTGAAAGCCTCCCACATAAACAGCAGTTGGGAGCGGTCAACAGTCTAAAGTTAAAGCCTGCCAAGGTCACAATAGTGCTGCTTTTGTGTGAACGGTAACATTGACTGATGTGGTCCGATGGTTAAATCCTATACCTGCTTCTTTCGTAATGGTTACGGTACCGCTTAGCTCCGCATCAGAACTAAGTGGTACCGTTACTTTAGCGCCTTATGATACTATAAGTGGCACTTGAAGTCTTACTTTACTTACTGGCAGAAGCATCGGTTGTTTTTTCGGCTACACTAGGATTCTTATCGCCCTCCAGATTAAAAAGGGCTACGTTCATCTCGAAGCCCATAATGAGCAACAGGGCAATCAGGTTAATCCAAATCATCAGGGCGATGAGTGTACCTATGGACCCATAGACTTTGTTGTAGGAACCGAAATTGGAAACATAAAAAGAGAAGGCCAGCGATGTCAGGACAATCAGGGCGGAAGCAATAACCGAACCCGGCGTAACAAAGGACCATTTCATGTCCACATCCGGTCCGTAGCGATAAATAATGGAAACGGCGGCTACAAATACCCCAAATACAACCAGATAACGGACTATAGCTAACAGATACACAAATATTACGTTGTTCAGGATGCCAAATCGCAACAGGAAATCGCTTATGACACCCCCCACAATCAGGCCGACAACGGCTAGTAACAGGGCAATAGCCAGCGTTAATGTTAATCCAATAGCAATGCCCCTAATTTTAAAGAACCCCCGACTGTCCTCCGAACGGTGCGACGAATTAAAGGCATTCATCAGAGCAACCAACCCGCTCGTTGCTGAATAAAGCGCCAGCAAAAAACCCAGCGACAAGACACCTCCGCGCGGTTGGCTTATGATGTCGCGGATGGTCGTATCGACAGAGCTGAACGTATCGCCGGGCAACGCACGTCTGAAAAAGCCCATAATTTTATCGTCCAGATGATCGACGGGGATGAACGGAATAAGCGTAAACAGGAAAATAACGGTAGGGAATACCGCCAGAATCAGGCTATACGACACCGAAGCGGCCCGTTCGCTGGTTTCGTTTTCACCGAATTTGATTGTCGTCTTCTTAAGAAAGTCGTACCAGGTCGTTTTTGAATTAAAGGCGTTGTGGTCACGCAGCCAGATACGCGCCCCCTGCAACGCGTTGAGACTCATTATTTTGTCGAACATAGCGGTTAATGTCAGTTTATGATTGAGCCACTCGGTATGTTGGTCAGTGAAAATGCCAGCCGTAATAACCAACCCACTAACCAACTGGCTAACTGACGTCTAACCTACTCGCGGAAGAAAGGTTTAGTGGCTTCCACTAAATCGTTAGGTGCCGTGCAGGGGCGCCCCGTATCGGTCCTGACAAAGACGAGCGTTGTTTGGCCCGTGTTGAGCAGTAAACCGTCCTGATTGAAAATCTCGTAGGTAAACATGAAGCGGGTTTTGGGTAGCTGGGGAACCGTGACCCGAATGGTGAGCAGATCGTCGTAGCGGGCTGGCCTGATGAATCGTGAATTGAGGTCATAAACGGGCATCGAAATGCCACGTTCTTCCAGCTCTTTGTAGTTCATCCCGAGATAACGCATCACCTCCACCCGCCCAATTTCGTAGAACCGGGCATAGTTGCCATAATAGACAATTCCCATCTGATCGGTGTCATAATAGCGTACCCGTATGTCAGTAACGTCGTGAATTAGCATAGAGAGATAAGGGTAAGTGATCAGGCTAAGGGGTCTGTAAAAGTGGGCTGACCGACCAATAACAGGCCTGCGCCAGC